>CAXXOQ010000089.1:0-78736 GCA_963664185.2 Caldilineaceae bacterium
GATTCCGGGAATCTGAAACCGCCGCCACGCTGGCCCGGGACAGTGTGCAGACCATCCTGCAATACTGGTCCCCCGACACGGGATGGGACCGCAGCTACCTGGAAGACAGACTGGGCCTGACCGTGCGTTCTTCTACTTTCATTGCGGGATTGGCCCGGGCGCTGGGGCCTCTGGTCAAGCTCATCCGCCATACCGGTATGCGCGAGGCCTGGGAACTGGCTCATCTCATTGCCCACAAGGCGTTGCAGGAATGTTTTCCCGCAGACGGGCAATACGATCCCCAGGTGCATGGCTATCATACCCATTCGACCACCTGTGTCATGTCTTCCCTGGCACAGCTGGCGGACCTGACGGCCGACATGCGCCTGCTGCAGCGGGTCAAGGCCTTCTATGATCACGGGTTGTGGGCGATGCGCGACGCCATAGGATGGTGTATCGAAAGCTCCCACCCGGATGCCAGCCCGGACCGGGGCGAGGTCAACAATGCCGGCGACATCCTGGAAACCGCCCTGATCCTGGGACACTATGGCTGGACCCAGGCCTATGCCGATGCCGAGCGCATCCTCCGGTGCCATATCCTCCCTTCCCAGCTGCGCGACATCTCCTTCATTCCGGCCTCCCCGGACCCGGCACCCCATGACGGCAGGCGGGACGTGGCCCAGCGCCATCGCGGGGCCTTTGGCTTTCCGGCCCCGTATGGTCATGCCCCGCTGGAAGATGAGGCCATCTCCTTCAACATGGACATTGTGGGCGGTGCGGTTTCGTCCCTGTGCGAAGCGTGGCGCCATGCCACCACCTTTGCCCCCGGGCAGGGCCACCGGGTCAACTTGCTGTTTGATCGGGAAACGGAGGCCATCCGGGTGGAATCGCCCTATACGGGAGAAGCCCTGCGGGTGACGCTCAAGCAGGAAGGCCCCTTGTGGATCCGCAAACCTGCCTGGGTGCAGACCGCAGACATGGATGCGCCCGCCGTCGGCAAGGCCTATACCACGGACAATGGCTACTGGTTCATTCCCGACCTGCCGACGGCTGTCCCCATGACCATCCGGTTCCCGTTGCCGGAACAGGCACTGGTCCTGCAGCACCGCACCCGTGACATTCCGGTGCGGTTGCGCGGTGACGCGCCTATCGCCATGCGGCATCCGGGTGCCCACTTGACTTTCTTCCCCGACATGGCCTAAACGCGCCTCTTCCTGCCGGCTGGGTGCTATACTTCCCGCTGAAGCTTCCATGCGGTAATGCCATGTTTCAACCCTCCTATGATCCCTTTCAGGATCCTGCGCGCCGTTCCTGGCGCAACTGGAGTTCCTCCACCTGGATCCTGATTCTGCTTGTGGCCGGATTCGCCGGATGGTTCCTTTACACGCGTCTGGGGGGTGGTTCCTTCTCCCTGCGCAATGCCCTACCCACCCTGGTTGAGCACCTGATTGCCCCGGGCGTGGTCCTGCTGGCCGCCATGCCGGTACATGAATTTGCCCATGCCGCCACCGCCGTATGGCTGGGCGATGAGACCCCGCGGCAGCAGGGCCGCCTGACCCTCAACCCGTTGCGCCATCTGGATCTGGTGGGCACCATTCTGCTTCTGACGGTGGGTATGGGCTGGGCCAAGCCCGTCCAGTGGAATCCGGCCCAGATCCGCACGGATATCCGCCTGGGCACGATTCTGGTCGCGGCCGCCGGTCCCCTGAGCAATATTGTGCTGGCCTTCGTGGGGATCCTGCTGTGGCAGCAAGGAGTCCTGACGCAACTGGCGGCGCCCGAATGGGCTCCCATCGTTTTGCTGGGGGCCCGGGTCTTTATCTACATCAACCTGGTGCTGGCGGTGTTCAACCTGATTCCCGTTCCGCCGCTGGACGGGTCGCATATCCTCTTTGCCCTGTTGCCCGCCCAGTTTCGGCAATTGCAGTTTGCCCTGACCCAGTACGGCATCCTGGTCATTCTCGCTGTGCTCTGGTTCGCGCCCAACCTGATCCGGGGCCTGGCGGGCACGCTGTTCCTGATGCTGGAAACGCTGGCCCAGGTTCTGACAGGATGATCCCTGCCCCTGCAGTCCCTGGTCCCGCACCCGGTCTGGTCACGGCCGCCACAGGGCAACCCCCGCACATGAGCAAAGGACACAACATAACATGGCAGAACTCACAGCCTGTCTGATCGGTCTGGGAGAAACCGGCATCAGCCTGGGATTGGCCCTGAAACAGGCCAAGGTGCCCTTTCGCGTAGTGGGACACGACAAGGATCGGGGACGCATGGGCCTGGCCCAGAACCTGAAAGCCGTGGACAAGACCCTCTGGAATGTACACCGCGCCGTAGAGGACGCCGATCTGGTCGTGATGGGGCTCCCCCTGGCGGAAATGACCGAGCTCCTGCCCCTGCTCACCGAAACCTACAAGCCCGAAAGCCTGGTCCTGATCCTCACCAGTGTCATGCAGTCGGCCCTGGAACTGGCCCGGGCCCACGTGCCCGCCAACGTCTCTTATGTCCTGGGACATCCCATCCTGACCGGCATCAATGCGCCGGTGACGGAACGCGCGGATCTGTTCACCGACATCCTGTTTTGCCTGGCCCCCGGTCCCGATACGGCCGAAGACGCCCTGCGCGTGGCCCACAACCTGATCGAGCATCTGGGAGCCAAGCCCCACTATCTGGATGCCGCCGAGCATGATGGTCTCATCGCCGGTGTGGAACACACCGCCCATGTGCTGGCGGGAGCCTATATGCATGCTGCCGCCCAGGGCGCCGGCTGGTACGATGCCCGCAAGCTGGGGGGACGTGTGTTCTATCACGCGACGGATCTCACCCGGAGTCCCCGGCAACTGAGTTCATCCCTGCTGGCCAACCGGGAATATATCGTGACCTGGCTGGACATCATGCAGCGGGAGCTGGTCGCCTGGCGGCAGTTGCTGGAGGCGGGCGATGAAGAGGCCCTGACGGCCCTGACCGAGGAAGTCCATGCGGCCCGGATGGAGTGGGAGAAGGGCGCCGCCCTGCAGGAGTGGGGCGAAACCGTGCAAACCGGAGAAGGCCAAACCTCGGGCAGCATCATGCGCCAAATGTTTCTGGGCAACCTGATGTCCCGCCGCCGCCTGCCGCCTTCCCGCGACGAGGAACCACCTGGCCGGTCCTGACAGCCTGTGTGCCCACTGCCCCGGTCCCCCATGCCTTGCGCTGTATGGTTCCCATGCATGTTGTGATCCAGATCCCCTGCTTCAATGAAGAGGAGACCCTGCCGGCCGTGATTGCCGATCTGCCCCGCTCTCTGCCCGGGGTGGACTGCCTGGAATACCAGGTGATCGACGATGGCTGCCAGGATGACACGGTGCGCGTGGCCCAGTCTCTGGGCGTGCACCGCATCGTGCGCCACCGGCGCAATCTGGGGCTGGCGGCCGCCTTCCAGACCGGACTGGCCGCCGCCCTGCGCGCGGGGGCGGACATCATCGTCAATACGGACGGGGACAACCAGTACCCCGGGGCGGCCGTAGGAACCCTGATCGCACCGGTCCAGAATCATCAGGCCGACATCGTGATCGGGGATCGGCAGACCGCCACGATCCCGCATTTCTCGCCCATGAAAAAACTGCTGCAGCGCTGGGGCAGCCTGGTGGTACGCCGTGCCTCGGGGCTGGCCGTGCCGGACGCCACCAGCGGTTTTCGGGCCTTCAGCCGGGAAGCGGCGCTGCGCCTGGTGGTGCTGACCCGCTACACCTATACGCTGGAAACCATCATTCAGGCGGGCAAGAAGAACCTGGTGGTGACTTCCGTGCCCATCACGGTCAACCCGCCCCTGCGCGCCTCCCGTCTGGTCAAGAGCAACTGGAGTTTCGTCAAGGCCGGCGCCTCCACCATCCTGCGGGTGTACACCCGTTACGAGCCGCTGCGCACTTTCTCCTATCTGGCCATTCCCCTGGCCCTGGCAGGCATCGGCCTGCTGGTCCTGTTCCTGTTGCGCGGGCAACAGCAGGAGGATGTGGTCCAGTTCACCGCCGGGGTGATCACCGGGGCCACGGCCCTGACCCTGAGTCTGCTGGTCTTTCTGTTTGGTGTCCTGTCCGACCTGACCGCCACCAACCGGATGCTGCTGGAAGAACTGATCTACCAGCAACGGCGCCAGGAATTCGGCGACGGGACACTACCGGTGGCGGAAGCAGACCGCACCTGAAACCGGCGGGACCCCGTCCAGTCCCGGCAAGGCATCTGTCATACGGGCCCCGGCGGATCGGCAAGCCCGCGGTTGCCTACGCGGTGCCGGCCAAACCCAGATCGGCCGCAGCGTCCTGCATGGCCGACAGGACCCGCTGGACATGCTCGTCAAAAGGTACCCCCAGCGCGTCAATGTACGCCATGGTTTCCTCCCGATCGATCGCTGCCGTGAAGCTTTTGTCCTTCCACTTCTTCTTGACCGACCGCAGCTTGACGCTCGTCAGCGCCTTGTCCGGCCGCACATAGGCGCAGGCCAGGATCAGGCCTGTCAATTCATCGCAGGCCAAAAGCGCCTTGTCCAGCAGGGAAGTACAGGGCACCCCCAGAAACGTGGCGTGGGCCTCCACCGCATGGATCAGGGCCGGGTCATAGCCCCGTTCCCGGAACAGGCGCAGGGCCGAGCGGGGATGGCCGTTTGTTGTGTCGTCCATGTCCGGGAAACGTTCGTAGTCCAGATCATGCAACAGGCCGGTCAGGCCCCACAGATCCTCGTCCTCACCATAGTGCCGGGCGTACGCCCGCATGGCGGCTTCCACGGACTGCATATGGCGACGCAAATTTTCGTTTTCCACCCATTCGTGGAGGAGAGCCAGGGCCTCAGTTCGGCTGGGAAGGGACATGCAGCAAAGACTCCTTGCGACAATTGACAAATACACAATGCCGGGATGGCCAGCTCCGGGAGGGCGCAGACGGGCCACCAGCCCTCAGGGACCGGCGTAGTAAAACAGTTCACTCCCCCGGACGGCCACCAGCGCCGCACCGGTGACCGGCATATTGCGCAGGGTGGGGTTGCGGGTGATGACATGGCCTACCTGTTCGGCCAGATTGAAGATATACAGCTGTTCCTGGTGAATGCGCCGGATTTCGGCCAGCAGTTCCGCTTCCCGGGCGGAGGCCGGCCGGGCCTGGACCCGGGCTTCATGCAGGGCAAACAGGCGCTGCACCGGGGCCGGCGGCACTTCTCCCTGCCGGCCGTGCGTATCATGCCAGAGACGCCATTGCCGGCCCCAATGCCGGTTGGGCATGTAGTCGGTGCCCGTGCCGCTTTGCCAGGCGGGTTGCGCAAAGCGGCCCAGGGAGGCCTGGACCTGGTTGTGCTGCAATTGTATGTCCAGCAGCATGGGGTCCGTGGGCAGCAAGTGGGTGCGCACCCCCACTTCCCACAGATAGGCCGCAATCTGCTCGGCCACCTGCTGGAATTCGGGCACGGCGCTGGAGTAGGCGATGGGCAGCACAAAGAGGGTGCCATCGGGCGCCAGTCGCCAGCCGTCCGCATCCCACGCCGCGAGACCGGCGGCATCCAGGAGGTGTCCGGCAGCCTCGGGCTCGAAGGGCTGGGACATGAGAGGGGGCCGCGTGCCAAAGCCGTGATACACCTGCTGCAAGATCGTCTCCCGGTCAATGGCCTGCTGCAGGGCCTGCCGGAATTCCAGGCGGGAGACTACCGTGCGCCAGGTCTCGTGGGCATAGGTGAAGTTGAGATAGAAGGCCACCGGATCCGTCTGGGCATCCATGATCTGGATCGTCTGCAACCCCTGGTCCCGGACCTGCTGGAAGGCGGGCCAGTGCCGCAGGCCATCCGCCGCCAGCGCCAGGTCAAAATTCCAGGTGGCAGACGGCTGCTGCCATGGGACATCGGGCATCCGCACGGAGGTAATGGCCTCAATGTAGGGCAGTTGGTTCCCGGCGGTGTCCACCTTGAAATAGTAGGGATTGCGCTGGAGACGGACCGGAGCACTGTCGGCCGCGACATGCATCCAGGGCCAGAGGACGGGAAAGTCCCGGCACGCGGGCAGCAACGCCTCCGCAGGGTAGCAGTCCACGGCCTCAAAAAGCTGCCATTCGTATTTCAGCTTGTGTGCCTGCAGTGCCTGTTGCAGGCTCTGGGCCGTAGTGTACGCGGGATGGAAATCCTTGAGATAGTGCGCGGGCTTCAGCAGGTCGGCATACCCGTGGCCCTGGCGATTGGCCAGGGTTCCCAGAAAGTGGCCATACGGGACATCGAAGGCCAGATAGAAGACATAGTCGTCCTCGATTTCCAGGCGCATCGGCGTGCCGGTGGTCACGCCGCCCGCATGGAATTGCGTCGGCATCCCCATGAAGTTCAGCAGATTGTTGTGCCAAACCTCCTGGTAGGTGAAGTGGACATCGGCGGTGGTTACGGGGGTGCCATCCGACCATTTCAGGCCGGGCCGGAGCTTCAGCCGAAAGTGGGTATTGTCGGGATGCGCCAGAAACGACTCGACGATATTGCCGTAGAACGCCCCGGTTTCCAGGTCCGGTGCTTCCAGGAAGTTTTCATTGAGCATATGGCCCAGGACCGGATGCTCCGCATCCCGCTGGTGGACCAGCTGCAGCGTGCCGCCGGCCTGACCGATGGCCAGCGCCGGCAGATCCTGGACCGGGGCCACCATGCCGGCGCGCATCACCAGCGGCGCCAGGGGCAGGCGCTGGTCCAGCGGAGGCAGTACGGGTTGCCGCGGCAGGTTACGGGACGCGGCCAGCACGCGCTGGCGGGACCCGGGGGCCGTCTGCCCGTTTTCCGGTATCGGCCGGGGGGAAACGTCAATCTCCATACCTGCTGTCCACAGCAGCAGGATGGTGACCAACAGAACGATCGACTGTCTCAGTTTCGCCACTCCTCGCGCAGGGGCCGCTGGCTACGGCAAGCCGTACCGCACATGCCATCCGTGGTGTACAAAATCCGTATGCCGGGCATACAGAAGGCCCTGCACCTGCAGAGCCGGGATTCAGCCACTCTGGAAACGATTGCGTACTGTTCTCCATCCAACGGCCATACCGGGCCGCCGGGTAACTGCCATGGACAGGGATAGCCAGCCAAGGCGCTGGCCATCGCCTGTTCCGAGCGGTGTCCCTGTTATTGAAATACTAGCAGAAAAACAGGGACCCTGCATCTTGGGGGCGCCCCGCCCACGGCCTTCAGGACGTGACGATAATGGGGGTGTGGATCCGATCCTTTTCCGGATAGCCGTTGGTCTGTGTCGGCACACGCTCTTCGTCCGGATCGAACAGCACGGACTGCTTGTAGATCGCCATATGCACCGCCGTGCGCTCCGCACCCTGGATGGTGACCTCCGTAAAACTGGGCACGGCCGCAATATCAATCCGGTCTTCTTTCAGGTAGCCCCGCGCGATGGCCAACGCCTTGATGGACTGATTCACAGCACTGGCCCCAATGGCCTGCAGTTCCGCAAAGCCGGATTCACGCATGACCCCGGCAATAGCGCCGGCGACAGCGGTTGAGCGGGATTTGGCCGAGACCTTGATCAATTCACTCATATCTGCAACCTCAGTGCAAGGGGATGATGTCGTCGTGCAGAAAAATACTGGCCCCCGCCAGAAACAATTTTGGCGGGAGGCTTCTACCCCATATAAGACGAACAACCGGCCCTTCTGTTGCACACGGGCCCGGGAAGCCGACCCTGGTCGGGTCAGGTGGCGATCGCTTCCGTCCGGGTTTCGCGAATGACGGTGACCTTGATCTGGCCCGGATACTGCATGGTGTCATGGATCTTGTCGGCAATCTCCGCGCCCAGATCCACACAACCCTTGTCGTCAATGTGCTCCGGCTTGACCAGCACCCGGAGTTCGCGTCCTGCCTGGAGCGCAAAGGTCTGTTTCACCTCGTCATACTCCCGGGCCACATCCTCCAGCTCCTGGATCCGCTGGTAGTACTTCTCCACCGAGATGCGCCGGGCCCCCGGCCGGGCGCCGCTCACGGCATCCGCGGTGGCCACGATCACCGCTTCCATGCTGGCCATTTCCACTTCATGGTGGTGCGCCTCGATGCAGTTGGCGATCTTTTCGTTGATCCCGTACTTGCGGGCGATGGAGGCCCCCACAATGGCGTGCGGGCCTTCCACCTCGTGGGTCACGGCCTTGCCAATGTCGTGCAGGAGCCCGCCGATGCGGGCGGTGGTCACATCCCCGTGCAGTTCTTCCGCGATCATGGCGGCCAGATGTGCCGTTTCAATGGCGTGGTACAGCTGATTCTGGCCATAGCTGGTGCGGAACTTGAGGCGGCCCAGCAACTTCTGCAACTCGCTGTGCAGGCTGGGAATGCCAGTTTCCAGCAGCGCCTGCTGGGCCGCGTCCTGAATGACCTGTTCCACTTCATTGGTGGCCTTGTTCACTTCCTTCTCGATGCGGGCCGGATGAATGCGGCCATCCCGCACCAGGGACGACAGCGCCATGCGGGCAATCTCGCGGCGCACCGGATCGAAGCAGGAAATGACGATCGACTCCGGCGTATCGTCCACGACGATATCCACGCCCAGCGCCTGTTCCAGGGAACGGATGTTCCGGCCCTGGCGGCCGATGATGCGGCCCTTCATTTCGTCCGTAGGCAACGAGACGCTGGTCACCACCTGTTCGGAGACATGTTCACTGGCCACCCGTTCCAGGGCCAGCGTGATGATTTCCCGGGCCCGCTGATCCGCAATTTCCTGGGTCTGGGCCTCAATGTCCCGGATGGCGCGGGCCACGTCCTGGCGGGTGTCCCGTTCCACGGCCGCCATCAGCTGGGCGCGGGCCTCTTCCCGCGTCAGCGCGCCGATGCGCTCCAGCTCCTGCAGCTGCTGGGCCTGGTAGCGGGCGAGTTCCTCCTGCTGCTGCGCCAACTGGTGTGCCTGTTTGTCCAGGGTGCGGGCCTGTTCGCCCAGCTGGTTCTGGCGCCGGTCCATCTTGCGCTGCCGGTCCCGCAACTGCTGGTCGTTCCGGGTGATTTCCTGGTTCAGCTTGGCCCATTCGGCCTCCAGTTTTTCATGCTGCTGGATCTCCTGCTCCTGCAGCCGGAGGCGTTCCTGCTGGATTTCGGCAATGCTCTCGGCCCGCTTCTGGGCCACGGCATCCTCTTCCTGTTTCAGGCGCAGGTGTACGCGTTCCTCCCCAATATCCCGCTCCTTGCGTCCCAGGCGGAAGAACAAATACCCGCACGCCAGGCCGCCCAGGCCAATCCCGAGCAAAATCCACAATACACTGACAAGACTGTCTGCCATTTAAGCACTCTGTCCTCTCCCCGGGGCAAGGCCCCTGCATAACCCCTGCCGCAGCAGGGCGCACGTCAGCACCGGGGCCAACTTGGGCCAACCCGGGAATGGCATGAAATACTGGTGTGGCGCGGGAGGAAGCCGCAGAGGAGGCAGGCGGACGCCACCCGCACTGCGGGCGGGTTTGTACACCTGGGCCAGCGGGCCATACGGGCCCGCCACCCACGCAGGGTGGCAGGCCGGGCCGGATCTAGTCGGTATCCTCGGTGGCGGCGGAATCCTCACGGGCCAAACCGGCTCTCATTCGTATCAGGTCGCGCAGGTGCGCGAGCTGTTCCGGCCGGCTGGACAAGTTGGACATGGCCGCCATGCGTCCCTGTCCGAGCAGCTCTCCCTCCAGGCGGTAGTAGGATCCCCGTCGTTCCACGAGATCGTACTGGTCAGCCAAATCCAGGATGTCACCGGCCGCATTGATCCCTTGATTGTACATGATGTCAAACTCAGCCGTGCGAAAAGGGGGCGCTACCTTGTTTTTGCGCACCGTGACCTTGGCCCGATTCCCGACCACGGTCGTGCCTTCCTTGATGCCCTGCATGCGCCGGATATCCAGACGGACACTGGCGTAGAACTTGAGCGCCATGCCCCCCGAAGTGGTCTCCGGATTGCCGAACATGATGCCGACGCGCTGGCGGATCTGGTTGGTGAAAATGAGGGTGGTGCCACTGGTCTGGACCGGCCCCGTGATTTTGCGGAGGGCCTGGCTCATGAGGCGGGCCTGCAGGCCCACATGGGCATCCCCCATCTCGCCCTCAATTTCCGCCCGGGGTACCAGGGCGGCCACACTGTCCACGACCACGACCGCCATGGTGCCGGAACTGACGAGGGACTCGGCCACTTCCAGGGCCTGTTCCCCGGTATCGGGCTGACTCACCCACAGATTGTCAATGTCGACGCCGATGCGCTTGGCATAGGCGGGGTCCAGGGCATGCTCCACGTCAATGAAGCCACAGATCCCGCCCTGTTTCTGGGCTTCGGCGATGATATGCAGGCAGAGCGTGGTCTTGCCGGACATCTCATGGCCGTAGATCTCGACGATGCGACCGACGGGTACGCCGCCGATCCCCAACGCAATGTCCAGGGACAGGCTGCCGGTGGGAATGGCTGCCACCTCCATGGCCTTGGCCTCCCCCAGTTTCATGATAATGCCTTCGCCGAACCGCTTTTCCAAGCTGTTCAGGGTTGAATCGAGAACCTCGCGTGTTCCTTTCGCTCTGGCGCGTGTTCCTTTCGCTCTGGCCATATTGTGGATTCCGTACCTTGGATTGGGGACTCGTCCGTATACCCTGTGCGGCACAGGGACAACGATGACAGATGCTCAGTTTAATGGAAGTACAAACCATCGACAAAATAAAACTGGACCATCACGGCGCCTTGCCCGCCGTGATGCCGAGAAACGGTTGTTACCTTGCGGGATTTGGCGGTACAGGGCGCAGAGAGGCCATGGCAACAGGATGACGGGAGTTTCGCCGCCCCACAACCTGTCGTCCCCTGCCGTACCTTGGTCCAATTTGCCCTCGTTTGGCCATAGGGAAAGTCGGAACCTCAAGGCTGGCGCAATGGCGGAGCCGGATTTCGTGAAAGGCGCCCTCGATCCGTGTGCACAGGCCGTTGTGCCACGCGTTAACGCATGGTGACGGGATCGGCCGCGGGTGCACCCGCGGCCGATCGGTCTTGCGTCCGTGTCCAAGGGGCCCCGGTGCACAGCGGACCGTCTTGCCGTCTGGGGTCACCACTTGCGGACCAGGCAGGCCTGATGGCTCGCCACCCAGTCCCGAAAGCAGGCTTCCCACCGCCCCAGATCCCGCAGGCTGCAAACCCGCAAGACAGATTCTGTGCAGGGATGGCATGGGGTCAAACCCGCCACTCTGCATGCCTGTACTGCCGGGCCTGACCCTCTGTCGCGCTTGCCATCCATGGTCGCCCTCAAGGGTCTCGGTCAGGGCCACAATAAGGAATCGCTTACCGCGCATGCCGACTCCCCAGATCTTCCAGAGTAGCCAAGGTGGCCAGGAGGAACAAGATCCTGTGGGCTTCTCCCGCAACGTTCCAGGTTTGCACCCTTATCCGGCCACCAAAACAATCTTGCGTTGGCCCTGCCCGTTTACGTCGGTGCGTTGGAGGGCAGGCAAGAATGCCCCTGCGATGACGGATGGTGGGCGGTTCCCGCATTCGTGCCAATATGGGCAAGAGCGGGCCATCTTGAGGCAAACTCCCACCGCAAGTTGGGTTTCATCCAACTTCCCGGTCCCGTTGCCCAGGCTGCTCCCGTCATGCAAATGCCCCCGGGCATTCCCTGTTACGACGGATGTGACGCCGCAGGACACAGCGGCGCGGGGACTCCCATGGAGACTTCCCGGGCGTGGCAAGCCAGGTTTCGTATTCGCCGTATCAGGCCGAAGAGCCGTGCCCGAAGTGATCCCGCACTGCCTGCAGGAAATCGGACGCCTGGGCCAATTGCGTCCAGGTATAAACGGTACCTATGTCGGGCCAACTCGTCATGTCCCGCCGATCCAGCCAGTGTCCCAGCAGACGGGCCGTTTCGGTGTCAAACCGTGCCTGCACCAATTGCATCAATGCCTGCCGCGTGTTTCGGTGCTGGTCCTGTTGCAATGCCTGGATGACTTGGTGCTGGCTGTCAATGGTGCCCTGTTGTTCGTCAATGGTGTTTTGCTGTTCATCAATGGTGCCCCGTTGTTCATGATACGTGGGCAACTCGATCTCCGTCTCCCAACTGCGCAGCCGGGGACCGGGATAGCGCGGGTAATGCCATGCGGTGTCCAGCGAGAGCAGAGGCATGCACAGATCGTGCTGCAACACAGTACTGCGGCCGATCCACCGCCGGGTCGTGGGCTCCCAGATCAGGGGTATGGCCTGAAATCCGGTGGCAACCCGGTGCCAGCCTTCCAGCAAGGGCTGATCCTGCAATTCCGGGCTGGCCATGGGATTGCAGGTCCAGTACTCCTCTACGCCCAAGTCGGCAAACCAGTCGCGCTTCTCTCCCCGATCCTGGGCGACAGTGGCCGAAGAAAACACCTCCATAATCCACCGGGGAGACGGATCACCTGATTGCAGGCGCACGGATCCCGATCCCTGGATGTAAAAGGGATAGACCACCACATCGGGAGAGACATGCTGGGCCAGACCGTGCCAGTCAAAATACAGGGAGCGGTCCAGTGCCACGGTGAACGGTGCTCCGAGTCTGGCCAGCAGGGTTTCCAGCGCGTAGCGGAAGTAATGACAAATATGGGTATGGGCGTCCGTGAGCGACAAATCCTCTTCCTCAACTTCGGCAGGATACTCCGGGGTGTTCCAGCTGGGCATCCATGTCACAGGATATGCGGGTTTCATTTCGGTATCGGTCACAACCTCTGACAGAACACCGGGATCGGGCTTGCCAGCGAGACTTGGCGAGTGGGTCATACGCGCTGCAGCAACACTCCCGAACCATCACCAGACAAGAGGACGCCCTCATTCTACAGCACAATAAATCGAAAATCCACCAGTAACATCCTGACAGACGCGATGAAGCAGGATAATCCGGGCCCCTTTCAGGGTGTGTGAGCCCAGATCCTGGCGGATCCGGTCCGTACCGAACAGGAAGATGTGGCTGTTTTTGCCGGCTTCACCAGCCAGATGGCGATCCCCGTCGCGCAGGCCTGTGGGAACTTGCAGGGATCCCCGCGCCCGAAGCAACGAATCGGCACGATGTGCGTGGCATCTTCCGTATAGACGGCGCGGAACGCCTTGGGTCCCTGTCCCTGCTGTGGTATCTGAAGCTGCCAGACACATGACTGCGGCAACAGGCAGGCCTTCTGGCGGGTGTTGCGGAATCCGATGTTGGGTCCCGTCCTCCCGTCCGTATGTCTCCTTTTCGCAAAACGCCTCCGCCCGTATCGATCCCCGTTGCGATCGGAGCCGATCGCCGACCGCCGTGTATGGGGCGGGGTGGTGGACAGATGACCGGAGGAGATGCGGACCGAAATCTGAGATGCAACTGGACGCCCGGCAAGGTGGTGCAGTCCGGCCTGACTCTGCGCGTGCCCTTGCCGTCAACCGCCGTTCCGATCATCGGGTTGGCTCCCGATAGGATATAATCAGCTACCGTATGCAATTTTCCTCTATGACAGAAAGGAAACTCCATGTTGAAGATACTCGCCTCCCTGGTTGAACGCCTGCGCCCGGCCCTGACCGTATCGGCACACTGTGACGGTCCCTGTGGCGTCTATGATCCGGCCGATGCCCGCATCAAGGCCGAAGCGGTGCTGTCCATGACCAAGAAGATCATGGATCTTCCGCAGCCCAGCAAGGAAGAGGGCAATCACGAGAATGTCGTGCAATACCTCAACACCATGGCCCGCTTCATTGCCATCAAGGAAGAGCAGGCCCAGAAGACCAAGGATGAACTCCTGATTCTGTGGACCGACTATTTCAAGCCCGAGCATCTGGAAGCGTATCCGGACCTGCACACCACGTTCTGGAATGCCGCCAAGCTGTGCTCCCAGTGCAAGGTAAGTGTGGATCTGGAAGCCGCCCAGAATCTCATGACCACTGTCGAAGAGATTCATGACATCTTCTGGGCCACCAAGGACCGTGAGGTTACCTTCTACACGGCCAGCTGATTCCTCCCTGCCGCCAGAGCATGTGGGAAACACACGCTCTGGCGCCTTTCCCCCGCTGCCGGTAGCCGGTCTCCGGGAATTCGTCTGTTGCCTGCTGCATCTGCGCACCCGCCTGGTGGTCAGGAACAACTCCATGCTGCCGGCCATTCGGCCCGGGGATCGGCTGTTCCTGGACCCGCGTGCCTACCGGCATACCGCACCCCGGCAGGGGGACGTGGTAGTGGCCCAGCATCCCCGGACCGCGGAACTGATCCTCAAGCGGGTGACGCATGTCACCGCCGAGGGGCGGCTCTTTCTGGCCGGGGACAACCCGGACGCCAGCCGCGACAGCCGACAGCTGGGGACGTTTGCCCCGCACATGATCCGGGGCCGCGTGACATCCCGAATCCAGGTGCCCTGAACTGCCGGGACCTCAGGGGCGCTGGTGCCGCGGCTGGCGCTGCACCAGTTCGGTATACAGCTGGTGCAAGGTTTCCCCTACCGGTTCCCAGGCAAACCGTTCCCGCGCGCGCTGGCGGAGCTGCCGCCGGGTCTGGTGCTGTCTCGCCGGTGCGTCCCGTCCCTCCCGGACCAGGTGGAGCAGGGCCTGGGCCAGACTCCGGGCCGTCACCGCCTCGGCATAAACGCCCAGATCCCCCAAATAGGCCCGGGCGACCGGCAGGTCAAAAACGACCGTGGGCAAGGCCATGGCCATGTAATTGAGCAACTTGCCCAGGCCTTCGGTACGGGAAATCTTGGGCGCTACGGCCAAATCCCCCAGCGCCAGATAGCGCGGGGCCTCCCCATAGGGTATGCGTCCGGTCAGGGTGACGGCGTGGGCAATGCCCAGCGCCGCGGCCTGGGCCTGGTACTGTGCCCGGAACGGATAGCCCATCAGGAGCAGATGGCACTGGGGCATTTCTGCCAGGACCTGGGCCATGGCCTCCAGCAGCAAATCCGTGCCCTGATAGGCGGAAAGCAAACCCAGATAGACAATGACGGTGGCATCCTCCGCCAGTCCCAGTTCCTGCCGCAGCGTAGCAGTATCGGTCACGGCTCCGGGATCGAAAACCGCGGTATCCACAAAGTCCGAAAGCACCCGGATACGCTCGGGCCGGCATCCGAATTCCGTGGTCAGCATCCGGGCAAAATGACGAGTGCTGGCCACCACCCGCAGGGCATGCTGATCGATCCAGCACTCCACCCGCAGCATGAACCGGAACAGCCAATGCTGGCGTCGGAGAAAGCCGTGATCCACCATTTCATCCGTCAGGCTGCCCTGCAGGTCGCAGAGCACGGGCACCCGGAACAGCCAGCCCAGGACAATGCCGATGAGCCCGCCCTCATGCAGATGGGCATGGATGACGTCAAAGCGCCGGGTGAGCAGCAGGCGCAGGACGGTCAGACCCAGCAGAAAATCAAAGGCAATCTTGTGCCGGCTGGATCCCACTTCGTAATGCTGGCGCCAGGGAATGGGCAGGGTGCGGTGTATGGTCAGATCCGCGACATCGTCGCCATTGCGGTAGGTGGCGATCTCCACCTGGTGTCCCAGACGGGTTACCAGGCGCGCTTCCTCCAGGATCCGCACATGGCAACCGGTGTCACGGAAGAAGCTGGTGGGCGCTATGACCAGAACCCGATAGACCGGCCGGGAGGAGGCAGTCATGGGGGATCGATCCCGTCATTGAAGGTGTGAACCGGCCGGGGACAGGGGAAAGCGCGCAGGCCCGCCGCCGGATCCCGCACCAGGCGGTGGCCCTACAGCCAGATTTGATGGCCACTGCCCTTGGCCTCCCGGACATAGGGCTGGCCCAGGGCGGCGGGGGCGCCCAGGCGGCGCCGCCAGCGTCCCGACGATACGGCCAGCAACATCAGGATGGTGCAAAGGTAGGGCAGCATGTTGGTGAAATAGCCGAAAGCGGGATTGGCCCGGAACAGCGCGAAATTCTGCAGATCCAGGGGCAGACGGCGCAGAGCCCCGAAAAGATAGGCTCCGAAGGCGGCTCGCAGGGGATCCCAGCCGGCAAAGATCACCAGGCCCACGGCAATCCAGCCCTGCCCCGCGGTCAGGTTGTCGATCCAGGTGGGCGTGACCGCCAGACTCAGGGTGGCGCCCCCCAGGCCAGCCAGGATCCCGCCGTAGGCCACATAGAGCAGGCGCAGGCGCGTGACCCGAATTCCCTGCACGTCGGCCGCGGCCGGATTCTCGCCAATGGCCCGCAGCTCCAGACCGGCCCGGGTACGGTAGAGATAGTACCAGCTGAGCGGGATCAGCAGGTAGCCCAGGTATACCAGGGCGTTGTGGGAAAACAGCATGGGACCAAGGATCGGGATGTCCGCCAGCGCCGACACGGTCCAGAAAGGCAGACGGGGGACCTGGCGGATCTCCACGAGGGGCGCCCCGAGCACCGCACTCAGGCCACTGCCCAGAAACGTGAGGGCCAAGCCGCTCACGACCTGGTCTGCCCGCAGCACCAGCACCACAAAACCGTGCAGCAGGGCCAGCAGGCCGCCCATCAGCATGCCGGCCAGCACCCCCAGCCAGGGATTCCCGGTCAGATGGGAAACCCCGTACCCGGTCATGGCGCCCATGAGCATCATGCCTTCAATGCCCAGATTCAGGACGCCGGATCGTTCCGCCCAGATTTCGCCCAGGGTCGAGAAGAGAATGGCCGTACCGGAGCGTACCCCCGCGGCCAGCAGATTGGCCAGGAAGGCCATCATGACACGGCCTCCAGGGGGGACGGTTGCGGCCGGTGCAGGCGGAGGCGGTACCGGAGCAGCAATTCGCCACTGACCATGACAAACAGGATGATGCCCTGCAGGAGGGCGGAAATGCCGGCCGACTGGATCTCGTCCGCCCCCACCAGCAGGCCGCCAAACAGGAAACATACCCACAGCGCGTTGCCGGGATTCAGGCGGGCCAGCCAGGCTACGATAATGGCCGTGAAGCCATAGCCCGGGGAAATATGCTCCTGCAGCCGATGGACGACGCCCGCGACCTCACTCATACCGGCCAGACCGGCCAGGCCCCCGCTCAGGCCCATAACCGCCAGGGTGATCCAGGGCAGGTTGACCCCGGCGTAGCGCGCGGCCTCGGGATTGTCCCCCGCGAGGGTCACTTCAAAGCCAAACTTGGTAAAACGCAGGAGAAAATACACGGCCGCGGCCGCCAGCAGGGCAATCACCAGGCCGGCGTGCAGGGTCATGCCCCGCAGCCAGGGGAAGGTCGTGGCGTATTCGCTGAGGCGGGGCAGCCAGGCATTGGGCGGAAACAGGGGCGAAAGGCCAAAGCCCCGTTCGCCCCAGGGACCGTACACGAAATAGTTGACCAGGGCATAGCCGACATAGGTCAGCATCAGGGAGGTAATGATTTCGTTGACATTGAACCAGGCCCGGAGCACACCGACGATGAGTCCCCAAAGCGTGCCCCCGAGCATTCCGGCCAGGGCCATGAGCAACAGGGTCAGAAACTGGTTCGCTTCCGGCGAGGCCCAATGCAACGCAATGCCGCTGGCAAACAGCGCCCCCAGATACAGTTGCCCCTCGGCCCCGATATTCCAGAGCCGCATGCGAAACGCCAGCGCGACGCCCAGGGTGGTCAATATGAGCGGGACCGCCTTCACCAGGGTGTCACTGATGCCCCACTTGGTGCCAAAGGCCGCCAGAAACATGTTGCGGTAGATGGACACCGGGTGACCGCCAGCAACCCAGAGCACAATACCGCCCAGGCCCAGCGCCAGCGCCAGCAGGAAGAGGGTCACCAGCAGATTGACATCCCACGTTACCCGGGCCCGCTGTTCCAGGATGAGGCGGGGCCAGGGCGACCGGCGCCGGGACACGCGGGTACTCACGGCTGGGCCCCGGTTTCCGGTTGCACGCCCGCCATCATGAAGCCAATGTGATTGATATCCGCCGCGGCGGCGGCCATGAGCCCCATGATCCGGCCGTGGTAGATCACCGCGACGCGATCGCTCAGCGCCATAATCTCATCCAGATCCTCCGACAGCAGCAGAATGGCCAGACCCTCCTCCTTCTGCCGCAGCAGGATTTCATGCACCTTTTCAATGGCGCCAATATCCAGACCCCGGGTCGGTGACTCGGCAATCAGGACACGGCACCGCCGGGACAGTTCCCGGGCCAGAATGAGTTTTTGCAGATTGCCCCCGCTCAGGAGACGGGCCGGGGACCGTTCGGAAGCGGCCACCACCTCATACGCTGCCAGCAGGGCGCGGGATTTCTGCATCTGCTGTTTGCGCTCCAGGATCCAGCCCGGCTGTGCCGTGCGGTAATCCTTGAGTGCCAGATTGTCCAGCAGCGACAGGTTGGGGGCGGATCCGGTCCGCTGCCGATCCTGCGGTACATAGGCCACGCCTCCCTCAATGTAACGGCGGGGATTGCTCCCGGTCAGATCCCGGCCGTCCACCTGTACGGTGCCGCGGGCCAACGAGCGCAAGCCGGTGACCGCTTCGGCCAGTTCGCGCTGGCCATTCCCGGCCACCCCGGCCAGGCCCAGGATTTCCCCCTGCCGTACGTCCAGGGAGACATCCTGAATGGCCAGCGCCCCGCGATCATTCCGGACCTGGACCTGCCGGAGCTCCAGTCGCACCGGGTCCGCCGGTGCCGTCCTGGGCGCGAAATCAAACAGTACCGGCCGTCCCACCATCAGGCGCACCAGTTCTTCCTTGGTGGTGTCCTGGGGGCGCAGATGGCCCACGACCCGGCCGTCGCGCATAACCGTGATCCAGTGGGCCAGATCCAGGACTTCATCCAGTTTGTGGCTAATGAAGAGCACGGTCTTGCCAGCCTGGGCCATGTGCCGCAGGTGCCCGAAGAGCTGCAGGCTTTCCTGGGGCGTGAGCACCGCGGTGGGTTCGTCCAGAATGAGGAGACGCGCGCCCCGGTACAGCATTTTGACAATTTCGACCCGTTGCTGCTCGCCCACGGACAGTTGCCAGATGTAGGCATCCGGGTCCAGTTCCAGACCGGATTCTTCGCCCAATTCCTGGACCCGGGCCCGGATCCGGGCCCGATTGAGGTGAAAGGCCAGCCCCTGATCGCCCAGCACCACGTTCTCGGCCACGCTGGCGGTTTCCACCAGCATGAAATGCTGATGCACCATGCCCACGCCCGCATTAATGGCGGCCAGGGGGGAGGCGAAGGCGACAGGCTGGCCCTCCAGCCGAATATCCCCCTCATCCGGCTGGTACAGGCCGGACAGGATGTGCATGAGGGTGGACTTGCCCGCACCGTTCTCGCCCAGAATGGCGTGGATGGATCCTTGCCCTACATCCAGATCGACATTGTCATTGGCGATGATGCCGGGAAAGCGCTTGACGATGCCCCGTGTTTCCACCATGGGCTGGTAGTGGGCTTCCGCCGCCGGGGTGGGCGGGGATCGTGTCAGGAACGAATCCATGATCCGGGTAGCCGGCATGTGCAGGCAGAGACATGCCGGCCCATAATCAAGTGGCAGGCAGAACCTGCCGGTCGGACGGCGGCCTACTGGGGCACTTCAGCATCCTCGACAAAGCCTTCCACCAGCCAGCCCATGCAGTAGGTGCAGGCGGGTCGGCCCAGCAATTCCGCCAGGCCTTCATCAATGCCTTCCAGGTCCGACTGGGTCAGGGATACCCCGGCGGGCACGATCTCATTGCCCTTGTTGTCGTTGATGGGACCGGTGAAGATGTCAAAGCGGGTGAAGGTGCCGGCCTGCAACTGGGAAATCACGTCATCCACTTCCGGAATGACGGCATCCGGTACGGCCGGAAACGGCACCTCTCCTTCCATGAACCCGGCAAAGCCCACAATGTTGTCCACGAAGCCCAAATAGTAGTCCGCGGCCACGAATTCCCCGGCGATCATGTCCTCAACCAGCGCCACGTAGGCCGGACCCCACTTCCAGTAGGGACCGCCCAAACAGGCCTCCGGTGCGGCTTCACAGGTGTTGGCGCTGTTCTTGCCCATACCGGCCATGCCGCGTTCCGCCGCGATCTGGACGGGAATGGGGGTGTCCGCACCCGTCGCTACCACCGTGGCACCGGCATCCAGCAGCGAGGCAGCCGCTTCCGCCTCCTTTTCCGGATCGAACCAGGTGAAGATCCAGCGAATGTCCATTACGCATTCCGGACAGGTACGCCGCATGCCCAGGGTGCGGGCATTGGACAGCCGAATGACCTCGGCGATGGGAAAGGGCGCAATGGAACCTACGCGGTAGCTGCCATCCTCGGCCGCCTTGGCCCCCGCGACCATACCCGCCAGATACTCCGCCGTCTCCAGGGCCCCGAAGAGGTTGGCGAAGTTGGAGTCGTTCCGCTTGAACCCGGAAACGTGCACGAAATACTGATCCGGGAATTCGGCGGCTACGATTTCCGTGGGATCCATGTAGCCGAACGAGGTGGAGATGACGGCGTCAAAGCCCTTGCGGGCCAGATTCCGGATGACACGCTCGGCATCCGCCCCTTCCGGAATGCTTTCCAGGTAGGCCGTGTGCACATTCTCCAGGGTTTCTTCCAGATACAGCCGCCCGGTGTTGTGGGCATAGGTCCAGCCGCCATCGCCGATGGGGCCGACGTACACGAAGGCCACATTGAACATGCCTTCCACAATATCCGGCGTGCTCAGATCCGGTTCGGGAGTCGGGGAATCCGCCGTGACAAACTCCACATCGCTGCCGGGCGGAGGGGTCACGACACAGGCGGTCAGCGCCCATGCGAGCAACAGGACGATAACCAGTAACAAACGAGAATAACGGAACATCGACGCTTCTCCTTGCTGATCCAGCCGATCCCCCCCAAGGCGTGGGGATGACGCATTCTACAATCCCGCCTGGGTGAGACCCGAAAAGCCAAGCGGGTGCAGGCCACCCCGTCTGGCTGCCCGCCGGTCCCGGCTCAGTCCGCAAACGCCTGGGGATCGCCGTAGATTACCGGACAGAAATCCAGGTTGTCGATGAAGCGCACCAGACCTTCGCGTTCCCGGGGGACGGGCCGGGCGTTTTCCGCGCGCATGTGAATGGCCAGGCTGCGGCGCGGCCGGCCGGATGTATTGGGCCCGGAACCATGGAAGACCAGGTTGTGATGGGTACTCACACCCCCCGGCGGCAGGAGGGCCGACACTTCCGTCCACGTCTGCCCCGCGGGCAGCGTAATCATGTCGCGGGTGGCCTCGAAGTCCTCGGCCTGGAAGGTGCCTTCGCCCGTGAAACCCCACTGATGGGAACCCTGGACGAACTGCATCGGCCCGGAAGCCGCGTCCACATCCGACAGGGCGACCCAGGCGGTAAACAGGTGACTGCCTTCCGCCCAGATCTGCCAGAAAAACCGATCCTGATGCCAGCCAATGACCGGGGCCCCGGCGGCGGTGGCACTGGGCTTGTACAGCAATTGGGTCCACCATACCTGGACGGCCGCCGCCCCTGTCACGTCCGCTACGTGGGCCCCCAGTTCCGGGGAAGCGATCAGATCACGAATGCCCCGGGAGGCTTTCTGGGGCATCTCGATCTTGCACAGACGGGCCGGATCGTCACCCGGATTCCACGGGGAAGGTTCCGGGGCCATACCGGTGTCATAGTGACCTTCCCGGATGTTGTCCATGCCGGCGACCGCCGCCTCCACACAGGCCGCGGACAGTACCGGCGTCGCCTCCAGGTGAAAGCCGTCCTGCAGATACTGGGAAAGGCGCTGGCTCATGAGCCTCCGTGCTCCTTGTCAATGGGGGACGCAACCACGCTCAGCCCTTGAGGCCACTCATGGTGATGCCCTGGACAAAATGCTTCTGCGCGAGGAAGAAGACCACGATGATGGGGGCCACCATCATCGTGGAAGCCGCCATGAGCAGTCCCCACTCCTGCCGCCGGACCTGGGTGAACACCTGCAAACCCAGCGACATGACATACTGCTTCTTGTTGCTGAGATAGATCAGGGGCCCCATGTATTCATTCCAGCTGCTCATGAACGCAAATATGGTGACGGTGGCCAGTACCGGCTTGGCCAGGGGCAGCACGATGTAGATATAGGTGTGCAAACGGCTGGAACCGTCAATGAAGGCGGCATCCTCCAGGTCCTTGGGAATGGACAGAAAGAATTGCCGCAGCAGGAATACAAAGAAGGCACTCCCTGCCAGATAGGGAATGGTCAGGGGTTTGAAACCGCCCACCCACCCCAGCTTGGCGAAAAGAATGTAGGTGGGAATCATGGTGACAAAGGCAGGCACCATCATGGTCGACAGCAGGATGATGAAGATGACGTTCTTGCCGGGGGCACGCATGCGGGCGAAAGCGTAGGCGGCCAGAGAGGACGTGAAGACGGCACCGATGACGGCGGGTAGCACCAGATACATCGTATTGACGAAGTACAGGTGCATGGGCGCGTAATAGAACACTTCCGAATAGTTGCGCCAGATAAAGGGATTCGGGATTAATTCCGGCGGAAAGAGCACAATCTGCCGCAAGGCTTTCAGGGAGGTGGAAACCATGAATACCAGGGGGGCCACGAAAAAGAAAGAGCCGACCAGGAGCGCCAGATGGCGTACGGAACGGGAAGCGCTCCTGGCCCAGACCCGTTGCCGGAGCCGGTCCGCCGGGGACACCATACCAGTGGTCTGAACGCGGGATTCCGTGGCCATGACTGCGTGCGCCCTAGAGCTCTTCCATTTCGGAGTAGACCCAGCGGTGCGAAAGCTGGAAGTTCGCCAGGGTCAGCACCAGAATGATCAGGAACAGGATCAGGGACATGGCCGACGCATAGCCCATGCGGAAGAACACAAAGGCATTGCGGTAGACATAGATCAGATAGACCAGGGTGGAATTCAGGGGACCGCCCATGCCATCGGTCAGGACGAATACCACCGAGAACACCTGGAAGGTGCCGATGATGCCCATGACCAGGGTGAAGAAGATGGTGGGGGTCATGAGGGGCAGGGTGACATGCCGCAACTGGCGCAGCCGTGACGCGCCGTCGATACTGGCGGCTTCATACAGGGACTGGGGAATGTCCTGCAGGCCGGCCAGATAGATGATCATGGTGCCCCCGGAGGCCCATACCATCAGCATGATGATGGAGGGCTTGGACCAGACGGTGGAGGCCAGCCACGTGGGCCCCTTGATGCCAAAGAGATCCAGGAAGCCGTTGACCAGTCCCCACTGGGGTTGCAGCAAATAGAGCCAGAGGGCTGCTGAGGCCACGGCCGGCACAATGGAGGGAATGAAATAGCCTGTACGGTAGGCTGCCATGCCCCGGACTTTCTGGTTGAGCAACAGGGCAATCACAAAGGCGATTGCCATACCGGTGGGTACGGCGCCCAGCACAATGTACACCGTGTTGCCCAAACTGACCCGGAACAGCGGATCCTGCAGCAGTTCCCGGAAATTGGCGGTGCCTACCCACTTGGCGGGCAGGATGACGTCATACTGGGTAAACCCCAAGGCCAGGGCGGCCAGGATCGGACCCAGCATGAACACCAGAAAACCCAGCGTCCAGGGGGCGATAAAGAGATAGAAGGACAGGGCTTCCCGCCCTTGCAGGGTCCGCCACCAGGAACGGGGCGCAGTTGCGGGAGCTGTGGTCATGGGATGTCCGGAGCCAAGGGGTCCGGACCCGGGAGACACCGGTCAGGTACCTTCCGGGTCCGTTGCCTTATGCGCTGTCTATGGCTTCCCAGGCCTTGTCGGTGGCTTCCTGTACCAGCTTCTTGCAGTTCAGCATGGCTTCTTCGGGAGTCATGGCATGGGACAGGGCGGAACGCGCCGCATTGTCCATCTCCACCCAGTACTGCAGGGCTGCTACGCCCATCAGGCTGCCACAGCCATGGGTCCAGTTGTTCAGGGCATCAATGGACAGGTCCCAGGTGTGCTGTTCCGTTTCGCCCAGCTCCGGCAGGTACTTGTTGGCCATGGCCTCCTGGGCCGGCAGGTAGCAGGCCAGTTGGGGCCAGAACTGGGGATCCCCTTCCAGCTGTTCCCGTTCCCAGGTACGCTTCACATCCGCCAGTTGCGCGGCCGCCAGGGCTTCCCAGCCATCCAGGCCGGTAAACCATTGCATGAGCTGGAAGGCCTCGTCGGGATGGGCCGACCCCGGGGCCAACACGATGGAGAAGCCACAGGACCAGGTGCTCTTCTCGCCCCCCGGCGGCAGCGGCATCGGTGCCGTATTCCACGCAATGCCCGGGGACCGCAGGATATCCCTGACCACCCAGTTGCCGGTAGCGGTCATGGACACTTTGCCGGCAATGAAGGGATCGCCGAGTCCCGACGAACGGACGGATTGCTGAAAGGCATTGGCCGCCTCGAAGTCCCCGACATAGTTGTCATAGAAATTGACCATCCAGGTCAGGACCTCGATCCAGGTCGGATCATCGCAGAGAATGGTCCGCTTGTCGTCACTGATGGCCGGGGCCTTGGCCAGCGCACCATACAGCCACATCCACGAGTTGCCCCAGAGATAGGGCACGAAACCGTAGCGCTCGACTTCGTCCCCTTCCCGGCGATCCAGGGCGGCCGTGTATTCTTCCAGTTCGGCCCAGGTCGTGGGGGGCTGATCCGGGTCCAGGCCCGCTTCCGCGAAATGTTCCTTGTTCCAGTACAGGTAGCGGACGTCGGTGCCCCAGGGCAGGCCATACATCTTGCCTTCCCAGACCGTCTCATCCAGCTGGACCGGTGTGTAGTCCTCCCGGTTCAGACCGGAGGCATCAAAGCGCTCCGTAATGTCCTGATACAGGCCCTTGGCGGCGAACTGCAGGAAGGTGTGCCGGTTCTGCATGGCGGTATCCGGTCCGGTCCCGGCGGCGACGGCCGTCGTGAATTTCTGATCCCCAAACACGATATCCCCGATTTCCGTGGGATTCACTTCGATATGGGGCAGGGCATCCGGGACGGCTTCCCAGACGGCTTCATAAACGGGTCCCGAAAACCCCCAATGGTTCAGGGTAACGGTTTCCATGGTGGGGGCTGCGTCTTCCGCCGCAGGCGCGGGGGCAACGCAGGCCGCCAGGGCCAGACCGGCGGTAGCCGCTCCGGACACCTGCAGGAAGCGTCGGCGTGACAAAACATCCTTCGACATGGGAAGGTTTCTCCATACTGCTGGATTTTGGATCACTCAACGGAGACCTCACAGGCCTCCACAGGTAGTGATCTTACCACACGCGGGGTCATCATACCTGTCCGAGAGGCACCGGACAGGTGCCTCTCGGGCGCTTGCCTTACGCGTTGTCTATCGCTTCCCAGGCACTGTCCGTGGCTTCCTGTACCAGCTTCTTGCAGTTCAGCATGGCCTCTTCGGGCGTCATGGCCTTGGACAGGGCAGCACGCGCCGCATTGTCCATCTCGACCCAGTATTGCAGGGCGGCCAGACCCATCACACTGCCACAACCGTGGGTCCAGTTTTGCAGGGCATCCACCGACAGCTCCCAGGTGCGCTGTTCGGTTTCTCCCAACTGGGGAATGTACTTCTGCTCCATGGCTTCCAGGGCCGGCAGGTAGCAGGCAAGGCGGGGCCAGAATTGGGGGTCCCCTTCCAGCTGTTCCCGTTCCCAGGTGCGCTTCACATCCGCAATATCCGCGGCGGCCAAGGCTTCATAGCCGTCAATACCGGTAAACCATTGCATGAGTTGGAAGGCTTCGTCGGGATGCTGCGAATCAGGTGACATCACGATGTTGAAGCCACAGGACCAGGTGCTTTTCTCACCCCCCGGGGGAATGGGCATGGGTGCCGTATCCCACTCGATGCCGGGAGACCGCAGGATATCCCTGACCACCCAGTCGCCGGTAGCGGTCATGGACACTTTGCCGGCAATGAAGGGATCGCCCAGTCCCGCCGAACGGACGGATTGCTGAAAGGCATTGGCCGCCTCGAAGTCCCCCACGTACTGGTCATAGAAATCGACCAGCCAGGTCAGGACCTCGATCCAGGTCGGATCATCACAGAGAATGGTGCGCTTGTCGTCACTGATGGCCGGGGCCTTGGCCAGAAAACCGTACAGCCACATCCACGAGTTGCCCCAGAGATAGGGCACGAAACCGTAGCGCTCGACTTCGTCCCCTTCCCGGCGCACCAGCTTGGCGGTGTATTCCTCCAGTTCGGCCCAGGTCGTGGGGGGCTGATCCGGGTCCAGGCCCGCTTCCGCGAAATGTTCCCTGTTCCAGTACAGATAGCGGACATCGGTATTCCAGGGCAAACCGTACGTCTTGCCATCCCAGGTGGATTCGTCCAGCTGAACCGGCGAAAAGTCTGCCCGGTTCAGACCCGCCGCATCAAATTGGTCGGTAAGATCCTGATACAGGCCCTTGGCCGCAAACTGCAGGAACGTGTGTCGGCCCTGAATGGCGGTATCGGGTCCCGTGCCGGCGGCGACCGCAGTCAGATATTTCTGATCCCCAAACACGATGTCCCCGATTTCCGTGGGATTCACTTCGATATGGGGCAGGGCATCCGGGACGGCGGCCCACACAGCTTCATAGATAGGTCCCCCAAAGCCCCAATGGTTCAGGGCAATCGTCTCCATGGCAGACGCGGCTTCTTCGGCGGCAGGGACGGGAGCTACACAGGCGGCCAAGGCCAAACCGGCGGTGGCCGCACCGGACACCTGCAGGAAACGTCGGCGTGACAAAATTTCTCTCGACATAGGATGGTTTCTCCGTACTTTCAGAAAATTGGAGCGCTGAGCAAAGGGCCCATAGGCCTTCTTTATGGGTAGTTACCATGCTACAAGCAGGCACCATAAAATACAAGTGCTCTGGGCGGCGGCCTGTGCCCATTTGCGGTCAAGTTCCTGCCCGCCAAGGCAGATCCGTGACAGATGTCCCAGGGCAGGGCAACGCAGGTTCCGCCGTTGTCCCGCAGCTTCTGGGCTGTTGCCTGGTGCCGTTTGGCGGTTGCGTTACCCCGGAGATGGTAGCCGACGACCAGGGCTGTCAGAGCTGCCGCACCTGCGGCGGGACAGGATCGCATTCCCCCGCGGGCGGACCTGGAGCACGGGTAGTTCCGAGGCCTTTTTTGCGCCGGACCGTCATCTGTCACCGGTCTGGGAGGTCCAGGTCCCGCGGGTTCCGTGCCGCACGCTTTGGAGAAGCGGTCTGACACAGGGGCTGGCAAAGTTCCTTCCCCCAGTCAACGTTGCCAATCCCCAAATATGCCTCGCGGTACTTGCTCCACTTCTTGCCCAAGGCTCCACCGAACATCCAGGCGCATGTAGGCAACAGCGCCGACCGAACGCCCGGGACCATTGTGGCCACAGTGGGCGGGCTGGGCGTGGCAGTGGTTCTTGCGCCCCCTGCTTCCGGGGGCTCTGCCCACCCTTGGTGAAGAATCGATTTGGCCGCCGTCCCCCTGGGGTGCCAATTGGGGTAATGCCTCATTGCGAAAATTCCACCAGGATACAATAATGCCCTGGCCCTGTGCTGCTTCAACCATCTCGTGCCCCTGCACAGGATGCAGAACCTGAACGGCCCCACTACCCGGGCTATGCAGGCACGACGGGCAGACGCTCCCCAGGCCATCATGGACAGGTTTGTGGGTTGGCTGTCGTGGCCAGCAGTGTTGTATGGCAAAAACAGGACACAGCCTGCATTGACTTAAAGGGGGGCTTATGTACGTTAGTACACAACCATCTGTGTTATACAAATTTTTGGTATAATTATGAGCAATGATTTCCCGTCAATCCTAACGCAGGGGAGCGTTCGTTCATGCCCTCTACCGTTCCGATCCGCTGGGATCCGGCCGACACCCCGGAAACCCTGAAGGCGGCCTACCGGGCGGAACGCCATGGCCCGACGCGCACCCGGCTACATGCGCTCTGGTTGCTCCGGCGGGGCTGGCCAGCGCAGACCACGGCGGATGCGGTGGGCCGGGATCCGAGTACGGTCCCGGTCTGGTTGCGCGGGTACCGGGAGGGTGGCCTGACAGCGGTCGGCACGCGGCAACAGGGAGGCCATGGCAAACCCTCTTGCCTGACGCCGGAGCAGGAAGCCCAGGTGGTGGCAGCCGCCCAGGCAGGGCACTTCTCTACGGCGGAAGATGCGCGCGTTTGGATCGCGCAGGAACTGGGGGTCACCTACCGGGGAGGCAGCATCTACACTGTGCTGCACCGCCTGGGCTTGCGGCCCAAGGTCCCCCGTTCTGTCCCCGTCCGAGCGGATCCCCCGGCGCAGCACGCCCGGAAGAAAGGGGACTCCCGGACGCCCTCCAAACCGCCGGTCTGAGCCGGACCGACGAAATGTACGGCGATAGGATAAGGCCATGGCTTCGATCAGGAAGCCACCCGCTTGGGGTGTCGGCACCGCATCAAGCGCCTCTTGCGGCCGGTCTGTCTCGCCACGGTGTAGCTGCTCGCCGTGGGCAGTTGGGTTGTCAAGAAGGGCCTACGCTTCTGCGGGGACTGCCACCGCCGCGACAAGAGCTACTTCCGGCGGGGTGGAGATTGGATGAGCCGGTACCTTATGTCTGGCCGCGCTCGTGCCCTGCCGTCTCATCCCCTGTTTGACGGACCGCCACGGTCATCGCCCAAGTGAAAATAACCAGTTCAAAGTGTATATTTCCTGTAACCGTCAGCCTATGAGCCTCGGGACGAGGCCAAGAGACCCTAATGAATGCTCTGTCCGGTTCCTACCTGGCACCCTCTCCCAGGCCAGTGGGCTCGGTGGCAGGAACGATCCGGGATCAGAACGCCCTGCATCAAGGCCGGTATGCACAGGCAGGTCAGCCATTCTGCGGCATAGAGGGGGAAGCCAACATAAGAGAGACAGAGCGCCATGGTACCGGCGTGCCTGGCAGATGACAAGGCCCTGCCAAGGTAACTGCCAGTCTTTGTCCTACCCCATGCCGCCACCCTTATCGCAAGTGACAGGCAACCAGGAAACTCGCCAGATCTGAGCCAGCCCCACCGTATGAATCATCAACGCACAATTATGCCCGGGACTTCGCCCTTTCCGCCGCTTTCACCCAAGCGGATTGCAGCGGCCAGAGCAAAGTACGGGCATGCGGTCGACCAATACATGGAGCACCTGCGTCTTGGGGATCCCCTGGCCGATGATCTGATCACCTGCTTTGAGCGGCTAACCTACCACAAAGGCTTTCGCCTGTTGGTCCAGGCGATCGATCATGGAATCGATTCCATCCAGGACCCACCGGCGGAGCTGGTGGCCCTCTTCCGGCAGATCGAGCACATTCCTTTCTGGGTTGACTGGGAACGCATGAACATCGCCAGCCGCAAGGTGCTGCGGAATGGCTGGCTCCTGGCGATGGCCCTGGCGGTCTATGCGGTGCCGCACACCTATCTGGCCACGGGCAACAAGCCGTTGGCCATCACGGGCGCGCTGCTTTACAGTACCGCCAAGCGCTACGCCCTGACCACACGGTTCGTGACCGAAGTCTTCTTGCCTGGCAGTATGCGCAGGGATGCGGAAGGCTTCCGGGTTGCCATCTTCATCCGGATCATGCATGCCCGGGCCCGGCAGCAGATTCTCAACTCCGGGAAATGGGACCCGGATGCCGTGGAACTGCCGCTGAATCAGGCGCACATGGCGTTGGGTCTGGTCTTTTTCTCCTATTTCGTGATCCTGGGCATGCGGCAGCTGGGGGGACATGTTACCCAGAAAGACATGGACAGCATATTTCTGACCTGGCGCTACGTCGGCTATCTGTTTGGCATCAATCCGGAGATGATCCCCATATCCGAACAGGACATGAACCACTTGATCGACGTGGCCTTCAGCCTGGAATGCGATCCGGATGACACATCCCGGCAACTGTGTCGTTCCCTGATCGAGAGCGCGCCGGAGTTCGCGCACATCGAGAACAAACGGTTGGCGCGGTGGTTCGTCGATCTGCTGTATGGCATGTCGAGACGAATGCTGGGGGACCCGCTGGCGGATCAGCTGGGATATCCCAAGGCAAGGCACAGGGGGCTGTGCAACACCTGGATTGCCCTGACGTGGCTCTTTGAAAGGGTACCCATGCTGATGCCACCGTCTCTCCGGCGCACTGTAGGCATTGAATTCTGGCTTACGCGCAGCGCCTACGACATGAGCCGGTACATGTAGGCAAGCTTGGGCCGGTGAAATCCAGGAGAACAGCCTCAGATGACAGATTCGTCCCGTTCTGTTACAGGAGGATGGCACGGCTTGCGCCCAGGGCGCACTGCTGGCGGTTGCCCTGGGCCCGCTGCGGATTTGGGGTATACTGCAATGGCTGTGGACATCCCTGGACCCCGGAGAGAGGGCTGGTTGCCTGTACAGGGATTACCTCACTGTAACACTGGATCCCACCCGGCCATCAGGTCAGCAAGCGGGACCGCGTCACAGGGAATCCGGGTGCGCGCGCATGACACTCACAGACCGCAAGCAGACATGAACGACCTGAATCCCGGACCGGCAATGCGGGATGCCTGGCATGAGGGCTTTGCCGTCGCACTTCCCCTTTTATCTTTGGCACGTCCCGTATCACCATGACCACGGTCATCCCCGACTATCCCCCCAATCCCAAAGTGGACCGCAGCCAGTTGCCTCCCGGTCCGCCGGAGTGGCCGCTCCTGGGCCAGACCTGGCGCTATTTGCACGATACGATCGGCCTGATGCAGGAAGCCGCGACCTATGGGGATCTTGTGACCCTGTCCGTGAAGCCGGCCCTGGCCTATCTGGTCAATCACCCGGATCTCATCCAGGAAATCCTGGTCACCCAGCACCGCCGGGTGGGCCGGGGCCGCTTCAGCGATACGCTCATCTACCTGTTGGGCGCGGGCCTGATAACGTCGGAGGGGGCCTTTCATTTGCGGCAGCGCCGCCTGATGCAGCCCCACTTCCACAATCGCCGCATTGCCGCCTACGGCGAAACCATGATCCATTACACCCGGCGCCACCAGCAACTCTGGTCCGATGGCCTGGAAGTGGATATGGCCGAAGAAATGCGGGATCTCACCTTGCATATCGTCGTGAAGACCCTGTTCGATCTCGATTTGCCCTCGGATGTCAATCGCATCGGCCAGGCGTTCGATTTCAGCAATCAATACCTGATCGTCCGCCAACGCCAACCCCTTCCCGTGCGCAGCCTGTTCCATCAACTGCCCTTGCCCCTCACCCGGCGCTTCCGGCATGAATTGGCGTTCCTGGACAAGACCGTGGGGGATCTCATCACACAGCGGCGCCAGTCCGACCAGGAGGGCGACGACCTGCTGTCCCTGCTGGTACAGACGACCGATGACGAGGCGGACAATCCTGACGAACGTGTCATGACCGACCGGCAGGTGCGCGACGAGACCATTACCCTGTTTGCGGCCGGCCACGAAACCACAGCCCTGTCCCTGACCTGGACCTGGTACCTGCTGGCTACCCATCCGGAGTGGCAAACGCGCTGGTATGCGGAACTCGACGACGTGCTGGGGGATCGGGCGGTCACGCTGGCCGATTTGCCGCACCTGACCCTCACCGATCAGATTCTCAGGGAATCCATGCGTTTGTACCCGCCGCTCTGGACAACCGGGCGCATGGCGTTCGAGGACTTTGAACTGGCGGGCTTCACCATTCCGGCCGGGGCCATGCTGGCGGCTCCCCAGATCATCATGCATCGCGACCCGCGGTGGTTTGAGGAACCCCTGGCCTTCCGTCCGGATCGCTGGACCCCGGAATTCCGCAAGGCCTTGCCCTCCTACGCCTACTATCCCTTTGGGGGCGGTCCGCGCCGCTGTATCGGGGACAGCTTTGCCTGGATGGAAGCCCAGATCGTGCTGGCTACCCTGGGCCAATCCTGGCATATGCGCCACGTTCCGCGGCACCCGGTCGAGTTGGAACCCCTGGTAACCCTGCGGCCCCGGAAGGGCATGCCCATGGTCCTGGAACGCCGCCACCCATCCTGACGGCAGAACCCGGCTTGCCAGAACCGGTGCGCGCCCGCCGCATGCCATGGCGATGCACAGAACGCTGGGGTTTGCGGTCTGATCCCGGCCCCGCGCCCTGGACGGACCGTGGGCACCGCGCGCCGCACCATGGCGCGTTCCGGGATCTGCGTCTGCCTGGGGGCCTGGTATAACCCATCCGGGGTGATCGGTACGAATACTTAAGGAGCAAGTGTCAACATGACCGTAACGGATACCGACTATCCCTCCAAACCTGTGGTAAATCGCAGCCAGTTGCCGCCCGGCCCACCGGAGCCGCCCATCCTGGGCCAGACATTGCGCTACATCCGGAACCCGATTGGTCTGATGCAGGAAGCCGCGGCCTATGGGGATCTGGCGACCCTGTCCGTCAGACCGTTCCTCATGTATCTGGTCAATCACCCGGACCTGATTCAGGAGGTTTTCGCTACCCGCCACCGGAGTGTCGGCCGGGGGCGCCTCGGGAGTGCCGTGAAATTTCTTTTTGGCGAAAGCCTGATCACATCCGAGGGGACCACCCACCTGTGGCAGCGTCGCCTGATGCAGCCCCACTTCCACAATCGCCGTATTGCCACCTATGGCGAGACCATGCTCCAGTACACGCAGCAGCATCAACAACGCTGGATCGATGGCATGGAAGTGGACATGGTCCTGGAAATGCGCGACCTCACCCTCCACATCGTGGTCAAGACCCTGTTTGGCATCGACCTGCCCGCCGACATCACGCGCATCGGCCAGGTTTTCGATTACGGCAACCACTACCTGATGCTCCGTTACAACCAGCCTCCGCCCCTCCGCCGCTTCTTGCATAGCTTGCCTTTGCCCCAGACGCGCCGTTTCCACCGCGAAATGGCCTACCTGGATCAGATTGTGACCAACCTGATTGAGGAATGTCGCCAGTCCGATGAAGAGCGGGATGATTTGCTGTCCCTGCTCGTACACACCACCGATGACGAGTCGGACCGACCGGACGAACAGGCCATGACCGACCAACAGGTGCAGAATCAGATTAGTTCGCTGTTCGTGGCCGGCCACGAAACCACTACCCTGGCCCTCACCTGGACCTGGTACCTGCTGGCTACCCATCCGGAATGGCAAACCCGCTGGCATGCCGAACTGGACGCAGTCCTGGGGGATCGGCCCGTCACCCTGTCCGACCTGCCCCATCTGCCCCTCACCGATCAGATCCTGACGGAGTCCCTGCGTCTGTATCCTCCCCTCTGGTCGTCCGGACGCATGGCGTTCGAATCCTTTGAATTGGGGGGCTTCCCGATCCCGGCGGGAGCCATGCTGCTGGCACCCCAGATCGTTATGCATCAGGACGCGCGGTGGTTTGAAGAACCCCAGGCCTTCCGGCCCGACCGCTGGACCCCGGAATTCCGCCAAGACCTGCCGCGGTTTGCCTACTACCCCTTTGGCGGCGGTCCGCGCCGCTGTATCGGCGACAGCTTTGCCTGGATGGAAGCCCAGATCGTGCTGGCGACGCTGGGTCAATCCTGGTCCATGCGTCATGTCCCGCGGCACCCGGTGGAGGTGGTGCCCCTGATAACCCTTCAGCCCAAGCAGGGAATGCCTATGGTCCTGGAACGCCGCTCCGCCTGACCGTGAAAGTTGGCCCCGTTCCGGTGGAGTGGGCCGGGTGAGCGGCCTACCGGATTCGGGTGTGCCTGTGCCCGGCCTCCGTGACGGATGGCCTGCCACACGGCGGCAAGCTGGCCCCGATGCACGGACTCGCGCCGTGCGGCCCGCGCAACAGGGCCCCGGCAGGCCTGTGTGGATGTCGGCAAGGACTGGGCCGTGGAGATTCCGTTACGGGGTGCGCACAATCGGCAGAGTCTTGCGGAAATGCCATGGGTAGCGGATAATGCAACATCCGCGCCAACGGTCCGGGGCCCGGGTTTGCCCTGCCCGGAACCCCCGGCATGTTTTCCTGTTGCCTGCCTGACTCATGATTGATGCATTGTTGACCCACATCCAGGATCTGGACTTTCCGGCTCCTCTGCCCACGTCGCTGGTCCAGGGCTATCAGACGTTCCCGGGCACTCCTCTGGCCTCCATAGCCCGGGAAGTCCAGGGGGCCTTGGCCACGAGCTGTCTGCTGCAACGGGTGCAGCCGGGCCAGAGCGTGGCGATTGGAGTAGGCAGCCGGGGTCTGGCCAATCTGCCGGCCTTGGTCCGCGCCATGGTAGAGGCGGTGCGGACCCGGCAGGCCCATCCGTTTGTCGTACCGGCCATGGGCAGTCACGGCGGGGGGACAGCGCCGGGCCAGAGGGAAGTTCTGGCACAGCTGGGCGTCACAGGTGACACGGTTGGGGCCGAGATTCGGGCGGACATGGAGGTCCGATGCACTGGCTGCTTGCCGGAAGGACTCGCCCTGTACCAGGGCCTGGATTCGGCGGCGGCCGATCACACCCTCCTGCTGGGCCGCGTCAAACCGCACACCAGTTTCCATAGCCATATTGAAAGTGGCCTGGCCAAGATGAGTGTGATCGGGCTGGGCAAATTGGTGGGGGCCCAAACCTTCCACAGCTTTGGGGTGCAGGGCTTCGTCTCGCTGCTGACGCCGGCCACCCGCATGCAGGTGGCGCGCACCAATATTCTGGGTGGCATTGCCGTGGTGGAAAACGCGCAGGAAGACACCATTGCCATTGAAGCCTTGGCCGCGGACGAATTTGCGGGCCCCCGCGAAGAAGCCTTGCTGGTCCTGGCCCGCGAACATATGCCCCGGATCCCGGTTTCCCCCATTGACGTACTGGTGGTACGGCAATTGGGCAAGAACATCTCGGGCACCGGCATGGACACCAATGTCATTGGTCGCTATGGTGTGCCGGATCAGCCAGACGCCGACTGGCCCCGCATTACGGTGGTGGCAGTGCTGAGTCTCACACCGGATACCAAGGGCAATGCCAATGGTCTGGGCCTGGCCAATGTCATTCCGGCCCGGGTCTTGCAGGCGGTGAACTGGCAGGTTACCTATACCAATTCCCTGACAGCCGGGGTGATGGGTTTGCGCAAGGCTGCCCTGCCCGTGGTCATGCCCAGTGATCGACAGGCGCTGGAACTCGCCTTGCGCTGTATTCAGGGCAAGCCGGAACAGGCCCGGATCCTTATGGTGGAAGACACCCTGTCTTTGGGCCAGGTCTGGATGAGCGAAAACCTGGCAACGGAATGGGAAAGTCTGCCCCAGGGCCGTTTGGGCGAATGCGTACCCTTGGCCTTTGACGATGCGGGCACCATGCTGACGCCCTGGGCGCTGCCGTAGGCTTCCGGACATTGCGCGCTGTCCGCCAAGTGCCCGGATGGCCCGCCAGGCCACGGCAAACACAGCGGGCCAAGCCGGGACAGGCAAGAGCCGTCTGGCTCCGATCCTCCGGCATGGGCCCTGCGGGACCCCGCCGCTGGGGCGGAGAGGGACAATGACGCAGGCAACCCGCAGTTTGGCCCCCGGGAGGTATACCAATCCCGTCGTTGTCCCGCGGCCGTGCCCTGCCGAAAAAAGGGCGGGGCACCCGCGGCTACGCTCCCAGTGCCTGTTGTTCTCGCAAAGTCTCGCGTCATGAAATCCTCACTCCCTGAACTGGTGCGGCAGAAACTCGATGAACTGCCCATGGCCACCGGCTGTTACCTGATGCACGATCAGGAGGGCAAGGTGCTCTATGTCGGCAAGGCCTCGGTACTGCGCCAGCGGGTACGCAGCTACTTCACCAAGTCCCAGGCCCACGATCCCAAAGTGGAACTGCTGGTGCCGGCCGTCTGCGATATCAGCTGGTGGATCACCCGCAACGAACTTGAGGCCCTGACCCTGGAAAACAGCCTCATCAAGAAACACCTGCCCCCCTACAATGTGCGTCTCAAGGATGACAAGTCCTTTCCCTATCTCAAGATCAACTGGCAGGACCCCTTTCCCCGCATTGAGGTCGTCCGGACCCTGCGCCAGGACGGAGCCCGCTACTTTGGCCCCTATACCAGTGCCCGCAACATCTACCGCATGCTGGAAGGCATTCGACGCATCTTTCCCTATCTGGACTGTGACCGCACCATTACCGGACAGGACCCGCGTCCCTGCCTGTATTACGATCTCAAGATGTGCGGTGGTCCCTGCATCGGGGCCCAGGATGCCGGTGAATATCGCCAGACTCTCCGCCAGATGATGCGCTTCCTGCGCGGGGATACTGCCCCCGTGCTGCAGATCCTCGAGACCCGGATGCACCAGGCCGCCGCGAATCTGGACTTTGAACGCGCCGCCCTCATCCGGGATCGGATCCGGGCCGCCCGGAACATCGTGGAACAGCAGCGCTTCATCGGCGCCGCACCCCTGGATGAGGACTGCGTGGCCGCGGCGCGCGATCCGGAAACCGGGAACGCCGTGGTCCAGATCCTGTTTGTGCGCCAGGGCCGCCTGATTGGGCGTGACCATTTCTGGCTGACCGGCAAGGAACTGGAAGCCCGGTCCCGCACCGAAACCCGGCGGAGCAGCCTGATCGGCGCCTTCCTGCAACAGTATTACGCGGAAGCCACGTTCGTGCCCCCGAAGGTCCTGGTCCAGGTCATGCCCGATGGGCAGGCCCTGCTGGAAGAATACCTGTCATCCCGGCGGGGACGCCGGGTCCGCCTGGCGGTTCCGCTGCGGGGGGCGAAGCGCAAGCTGATGGAGTTGGCCCTGGACAACGCCGAGGAAACGTTGCGGGTGCAGCAAACCACCTGGCAGATCGATGCCCGCAAACAGACGGCGGCCCTGGCGGAACTGCAGGAGGCACTGGATTTGCCGCGTCCCCCGGTGCGCATGGAATGCTACGACATCAGCACCCTGCAGGGCACCAGCACGGTAGGGGCCATGGCCGTCTTTGCCCAGGGGGCACCGCGCAAGAGCGCCTATCGCAAGTTCCGCATCCAGGGACGGGGCAGCCAGGGGCAACCGGATGACTATGCCAGCATGCGCGAGATGCTGGAGCGGCGCTTCCGCCGGGCGACCGAGACCCACCCGGCCCCGGGGCAGAAGGCGAAATCCCCCTGGCATATCCTGCCTGATCTGCTCATCGTGGATGGCGGGCCGGGCCAGTTGACCCAGGCGGTCGAAGTGTTGCGCGCCCACAATCTGCTGCATGTCATTCCGGCCATTGGCCTGGCCAAACGCGAGGAAGCCATCTTCCGGCCTGGGGATTCCCGGCCTCTCCATCTGCCTCCGCACAGCCAGGCCCTCTATTTGCTGCAGCGGATTCGCGACGAGGCCCACCGGTTTGGCGTCACCTACCACCGCTCCCTGCGCAGCCGGGCCATGACCCGGACGCTCCTGGATGATGTGGTGGGCATCGGCCCGGCGCGCCGCAAACAGCTGCTCGCCTGGTGTGAGGGGGATCTGGATCGCCTGCGGCAGGCCGATCTGGGAGAACTGAGCCGGATTCCGGGCATGAACCGCAAGGTGGCCCAGGCATTGCAGGATGCCCTGGGGACGCGGATTACCATCCGTAGTTGAGGCGATCGATCAGGATGTGGGGCAACTTGGCCTTGCGCATCTGGGACTGGGTCAGCTCGATGGGATACTCGGCCCGGGCATTGCACCAGGTCATTTCTTCCCGGTCCAGCAGGGCGTAGGAGGCCCGGTTGTTCTTGTCCCGGGGCTGGCCTACACTGCCGGGGTTCAGGAACACCCGATGGTCCCGGTGGGGCTGCAGGGCGATCCGCGTGCCGGGCGTGGTCTTCAGCTGCTCCACCTGCACCTCCCGGGATTGCGTTCCCGAGTCCAGATGCCGGAGGCGGAAGATGTCCGGCAGATGGGTATGCCCCACCAGACAGAATTTTTCCGTGAACAGATTCCAGTTGTCGTAGGCTGTCCCCAGATCCAGCATGTACTCTGAAACCGGATCCCGCGGACTGCCATGTGTGGCCAGCAGGTCCATGTCGGAGACCAGCACCGGGACGGGTTCCAGACCGGCCAGATAGGCACTGTTTTCCACTTTCAGCTCGGCCCGGGTCCACAGAATGGCTTCCTGGGCCATATCGTTGAACTGCAACGTGCCCAGCTGGTCCAATACGGCCAGATCGTGATTCCCGGGTACGCAGAGGGTAGCCTGGTCCCGAATCATCTCCACACACTCGTTGGGCCGGGGACCATACCCCACAATGTCCCCCAGGCACCAGAGTTCATCGTATGTGCCCTGCGTGCGATCCAGCACTGTCTCCAGTGCCGCCAGATTGCCGTGAATGTCTGAAAGTACCAGTATCCGCATGGAGAATGTCCAGTATGCCGACGTGCCCCCGCCTATGTGCCCTACCTTCATTATAGCAACGTATGGCAGCCGTTCCCTGTATCCTGGACGTTGCGACATATCTGGCTGTTCGCTGCGATGAAACCGGGGTCGCCGGGAGCCAATGCCTGCCTATGCACAATGCAGAGCTGAGGCAAGAGACCGCAACGCTATCTCGCAGTTATGGTTGCAGGGCTGTACGAAGCCACGATATTGAAAGTCAAGGTTGCACATTTGCCCTCAGGGGACGGTACGGAGGATGAAATTGCACAGGGCAAGTCTCCTGCGTGGCGGCTTCGGGTATCAGGGGACTCCATGTGGGGGACGGATCCTGTCTCCGGCCACAACGGTTGCAGGCTGGGTCATCCCCTACCGGCCACAGGGGACTATCTACCGGCTCTAACGCCACTGCAACAGCGCCAGTTCCAATCCTTGCACCAGGGGCTGGATGTCGCTGTCGGACTGTCCAGTTTCGGCACGAGCGATCTGTCTGCACAGATCGGTGGTGCTCCATCCATAGGAGCTGGCAAGTTCCTGCAGTTTCGCTTTGGCAATGTTCGCAGACGAGTCGGACGCCGAATCGTATATTTTGTTGTGTTGGTCAATTTTGTCAGCTAACTCGTGGCAGTCAACGCTCAGGGCTTGTGCGGCAATATTGGGAGCTTTCTGCAACCGTTCCCACACCCATATCTCGGAGGCTCCCGTACCGGGAAGGAAATGTACAGGAACCTCATCGTCGTTGGCTACCTTGGCAATCTTGGTTGCTACGTCCCCCTCGCGCTGATCCCCGTCAAGTATGAAGACGAAGTTCTGAATCTGGCCGAATTTGCGGAGAGCGGAGGCATAGGTGGGGAACTCGCCTGCCCCTGTATCACGACCAATGCGTACGGTTTCCGTCTTGACGTTTCGGCGCGGCAAAACGACATCAAGAATCCCACGCAGGATGCCTTCCGCAACCTCATCCTCACACAACAGATTCAGGATATCGCGGGAACGTCCATACAAGGCATCCTGTACCAGATCACGATAAGCAGGCTGGACTGTCACCTTTCCACTCTTGTAATTGCGGTCAAGGAACACACGGCCGTTAGGTGGCACGGAATCCAGCACTATGGGACTGTGGGAGGTGACAATAATCTGGAGATCGTTGCGCAACGCGAGTTGCTGCAATTGCAGCATGAGCAACTGCTGCACCCACGGATGCAACCCGGATTCCACTGTATCAATGAGAATCAGTGCGTTCCGGAGTTGCGCGACCTCCCGGGCGAGACGCAGGATCGCGCGTTCGCCCGCGGCCATGTGCAGTTCGGAGTAGCGTGCGCCTCCGTCCTGTGCGGCAAAGAGCAGGCTTTTGCTGCCACGGGAAATAGCCACGACCTCAGCGTACCGGAAGGGCAGAATCTGTCGGGCAAATTCAATCTGGGACGCGTTCAGACAGGATTCCGTGGGCGCTGTCTTCAGGCGTGATATACCGAGAACACCACGTACTTCGGACGGATTACTGCGATTGCTCAACGTGCGGAGATAAAGTTGCCTCTCAGGTTGCGTAACTCCCTTGCGGCCCAGAAAACTCCGATTCCATCCCTTGGCGCGTCGCCATCGCATAGAGCGCCGCCCTTCAGGCGTGGCATAGTTGAATTCAAGGACTACCTCCGGTCTCACATCGGCATGTCCACCGGTTGGGGGACGGTAATCGGGGAAGAGGGTTGAGGGTACATATTCCCTTGTCCCCGCTCCGGGAACCTTGTAGGCACAAGCGGCGGCAAAGAGCACGGTGGTCTTGCCGCTGGCGTTGCCTCCGGCTATCACACTCACCGGAAAGTCGAGGACGACCTGCAAATCATTGATGCCCCGGAGGCCATCAATGTAGATGTCCGACAAAAAATGGGGAAAGTGAGGTTTCTTGCCTTGCAGTTGTTTCCAGAGGCTATCGAGACGTCGCTCAAACATGGTGCAAGTTCCCCCGGGAAGTACTGCCTTGTGGGACATCACCTGTCCCTGACACCTGGTTTGTGGACCATGCGCGCGGCTTTCCCGCTTGGCCTCCATCCAACATTGTAGGGTTTCTCCCGTTGCGCCGACAAGGGAAGGACATTGTGCGTCACATGGCACTTCGTCAAGCTGTCGCCACGATGCCGTGCGGGGTCATGTAAAATCCTGTCATCCCCTGCCTGAATCAGGGTAAACAGGCAGTACACTGTATATGGATGTCATCCAGCAGTAGATTTGTGGCCCATCTACCCGTTTTCCGACATACAATAACCGTATGAACCGCCACATCCGGTCCGGCCCCTGACCATGGAAAGAATTTGTCTCCTGCATCATCCGCACAAGACGGAGGCGGCCCGACTGGCAGACGAGATTGCACAGTTCCTTCCCCAGGTGGGGATAGGCACCATTGAGCGCTGCTCCGAATGGGAGCCCACGGATACCCTGGTGCCCCATCTCCCGCATGTGGATGCCGTCATTGCCCTGGGGGGCGACGGCACCGTATTGCGCGCCGCCCGCAGCGGCGCCGCCTACGCCGTGCCGGTTCTCGGCATCAACATGGGCAAGGTCGGTTTCCTGTCGGAGGTCAAGCCCGGGCAATGGCAGGCGGCGGTCACCGCCATGCTGCATGGCAAGTGCTGGATCGAGAAACGCCTGATGCTCAGCGTGCGCATTGAACGATGCGCGGCCAACGGCGGCCCCCGGACCTGTGTGCGATCCTATGCGGCCCTGAACGATGCGGTAGTCAGCCGCGGCAGCCTGGCCCGGGTCATTGAAGCCAGTGTGGAACTGAATGGCATTGTCCTGGACCAGATTACCTGCGATGGCCTGATTGTGGCCACATCCACAGGCAGCACGGGCTACGCGCTGGCCGCCGGCGGTCCCATCCTGCCGCCGGAACTGCGCAACTTCGTGATTGTCCCGGTAGCCCCCCATCTGTCCCTGAATCGTGCCCTGGTCCTGTCCGAAGGGACAGAAGTACGGGTCCAGGCCAACTGGAAGCATGAAGCCATGCTGACCGTAGACGGACATTTCCACGAGGATCTGCATCACGGAGACGAAATTGTGGTGGTGGCCCATTCCCAGCTGGCCCGGTTTGTCCGGACCCGCAGCCGACATGACTATTACCAGACGCTGGTGGATCGACTGAGTAAAATCTACTGATGGACATTGCCACGTCCGGCCCGGCGGGCATGACGAATGATCCGGCCACCCTGGTCTGCAAGCGGCATCCCAATGTCGAGACACTGCTGCGCTGCAATCAGTGCAACGAACCTATCTGCCTCAAGTGCGCCGTGCGCACGCCGGTGGGGTATCGTTGCCAGGACTGCATCCGGGCCCAGCAGGACAAGGCCTACAACATGGAACCCCAGGATCCCTGGCTGGCCCTGGGTACCGGCCTGGGGCTGGCCCTGGTGGTGATCCCCATCGCCAATGTGCTGTTCGGCCTGATCCCCTTCCTGTACCTGCAGGTGATTGTCGCGCTGCTGGCCGGGGGCGGGGCGGGGCGTACGCTGGCCCAGCTCATTCGGCGCGTGGTCCAGCGCCGCCGGGGACGATCCCTGGGGATGTTCACGCTGATCGGCATCCTCCTGGGCAGTGCGGCCGGCGGGATGCTGGCCTTGTTGCTGTCCGTGCCGCCGTTCTCGCTGCCGTTGCTGCTTTTTGTGATTCTCGCCCTGGTCACCGCCTGGCCGGCACTCAAGTGAGGGGGCCATCCTGCTGCGGCCATGGAACTGCGTTCGGAACCTTTCACGCGCCACCGCCGTTTCCGGTTTCCCCTCTGGCTGGGGATCATCATGGTGTTGCTGGGCATCAGCCTCTACAATCGCCGGGACATGTTCCAGGGCGCTGCCGGCACCTTGCAGCTGGATCCGACGCCCACCCCCAACGTAATTGGCTGGCTCGCCGAGGCCCGGGTATACGAATCGCAGGGCCGCATCCGCGACGCCCTGGCCCTCTACGCCCGGGTCTCCGCCCTGGAACAGGACGATCCGGAAACGCTGGTGATCCAGTCCCGCCTCCATCTTCTCCTGGACAACGTGCCTCAGGCCCTGGAAGCCGCCCAGGCGGCGGTCGCCCGCGATCCCGAATACGTACCCGGCCTGAATGCCTTGGCCCGGGCCCTGGACTGGGCCGGGGAGTACGAAGAGGCGGTGGATGTAGCCGTGGAAGCCCTGACCCAGGAACCCGACAACAGCGACACGCTGGCGATTCTGGGCGAAGTGTATGCCGATGTGGGTAACTGGATTCGGGCGCAGAACTATCTGGATCAGGCCCTGGAAGCCAACCCCCTGAATGTCATGGCCTGGCGCAATCAGGCCCTGCTCCTGGAGCGCCAGGGCCTGTATCGCGAAGCCCTGGATGCCCTGGATCGGGGGCTGTCGGTGGATCCCTCGGCCTGGTATCTGGAAATTCACAAGGGACGCCTGTACGAAGCCCTGCTGGAATGGGAGGAAGCGCTGGCGGCCTATGAGCGCGCCGTGGAGCTGAATCCCAACACGGCCCGGACCTGGGATGCGCTGGGGTATGGCCATTTCAAGGTGGGCAATGATCTGGATGCGCTGCGTACGCTCAAGGATGCGGTGGCGATCAATCCGGAAAGTGGCGTGGCGCAGGCCCATCTGGGTACGGTGTACTACCGGCTGCGCAACTATGAGCAGGCGGTGGAAGTCCTGAACACCGCCCTGGAACTGCTCGGCGACGAGACCCGCATCGAGTACCTGTACCAGTTGGGCCTGGCCTACATCTACAAGGAACCGCGGGAATGCGCCAAGGCGCTGCCCTGGCTGCAGAAGGCCCTGGACATCGATCCCAACAGCGGTCCCGCCCTGGAAGGCATGGCGGCCTGTCCTGTCTAGCCCGGCGGTGCCCATGACGCACATCATGCGCCATACCGCGGTCGCGGAACCGGATATCCGGCACAATCTGGGCCTGTATCGCCTCCGGGAGTTTGGCGGGCGCCGCCGGGAACTGCTGCGCCTGCAGAGCTGGCTGCTGGATTCGGAGGCCCGGCCCGTTGTGGCCCTGACGGGGCCCGCCGGCGTGGGCAAGAGCACATTGGCGACCGCCACCGCCTGGTCGGTCATCCGCCATTTCCCGGACGGTGTGATCTGGGTGGCGCCGGCGGGCCTGGAGCGCTTTCGCCTGTATGACGTGGCCCAGACCCTCGATGCCGTGCTGGGCACCTCCATTACCGGCCAGAGCCGCGATATGTGGAAGACCGCCATCCTGGGCCTGCTGTTGCGGCGGCGGCGCCTCCTGATCCTGGACGAAACCGACACCGCGGCGCCACCGGACTGGGACAGCCTGCAGGATATCTTCGGCCACCTGGGCCTGGGGGAGACGGTCTCGCGGGTTTTGATTCTCTCGGAGAAGGTGCCCCCGGCGCTGGAAGCCCTGGCCGCCCCGCGGCTCCTCGCGTTGCGCGGGTTCACGCTTCGGGAAACCCGATCCTTCCTGGAACGCCACCGTCCCGTCCCGGTGGATGTCCAGGCCGCCTGGACGCTGACGGAAGGCAATCCCCTGGGCCTGCAGTTCCTGAAGGGCCTGCTGACCCCGGAGGCGGATTTGCCCCGCCTGGATGCGGCCGCGGACACGACCATCCCCGGGGATCGCGTCCGCATGCTGGCCCACCGCGTCCTGGCCCAGTGTGCCGCGGAGCATCCGGAGGCCCACGACCTGCTGGTGCGCCTCACCACCGCCGCCGGCGGGGTCTCCTTTGCGGCCGTCCGGGATCTGTTCTGGCGGGGCACCATGGCGCCCATGGCGGGGGAACGGCCTGCCGCCCTGTTGCCGACAACCCCTCTGGACGGCTTGCCCGCGGTGCTCCAGTCCCTGTTGCACATCCTGCTGGCCCGCGGGTTGCTGGAACAGGACCCCATGAAGCTGCGGGTGATCGTGCATCCCGTGGTCCGCGGCCTGATTGCCACCCGGGTTGACATCCATGACCGTGGCTGGCGGTCCACCCATGCCCGCTTCTATGCGCGCTATGTCACCGGCTATGAGACCCTGGATCTGGAACACTGGTCCGATGTGGATCCGGAATGGGGCAATGTCCGGCAGGGGGCGGACTGGTGCGTGCACTTCATGCGCCGGCGCAGCGGCCAGGATCCCCTGGCCATGCTGAAGGAGCTGTCGGCCCGGGCGGACACCACGCCGGATCTGGAGGCCAGCCGGGAAGAGCTGATGCTGGTCATCCGGTATGCCCAGGCCCTGGCGCTGCATGCCTTCTGGCGTCATCCCCCGCGCAGCCTGGACTGGATTGCGGCCGGGGCTGTGGCCTGTGCCCGTTTGGCCGACTTTGCCGGTTTCGGGCGCCTGCTGTTGCATCTGGGCCGCCAGCAATATTTCCGCCACGATTTGGCCCAGGCCCGCTTTTGGCTGGAACGGGCCCAGGCCGTGTTTGTCCATCGGGACATGCTGACCCAACTGGCGTATGTCCATACGGATCTGGGCATGGTACACCGGGCCCTGGGGCATCATGCGACGGCCCTGCAGCACTGCCAGAGTGCCTTTGAATATCTGGCCCAGGGCGGCAACCCCACCGAATTGGGCAACGCCTATCTGAATCTGGGCAGTATGCACGCCAGTCTGCAGGAATACGAGCCGGCCCTGCGCCAATACCGCTACGGGCTGCGGCTGGCGGTGCGGCTGGATGATCGCCGCCTGATGGCCAATACCTACAACAACCTGGGGCTGGTGCTGGAAGCACGGGGACAGCACGACATGGCCCGGGCCGTGTATATCCGGGCCCTGGAACTGTACCAGTTCCTGCAGCATGGCGAGGGGGAAAGCACGGCGCTCAACAACCTGGGTTCCGTCTCCTTCCTGGCGGACGATGCCGCGGCGGCGGAGACCTGGTACCGCCAGGCCCTGGCGTGCTGCGCCCAGCGCGGGGCTTGGCTGGACATGGCGGCCACCCACCACAATCTGGGCCTGGTGTTGCAGCGACAGGAACGCTGGGCCGATGCCGCCCGCGAATTTGAATCCGGTCTGGGGCTCTACCGCTTCTTCCAGCTGGAGGCCTACGCCCGGGAAGAGGAAACCCTCTGGCACCAGTGCCGGCAGGCCCAGGGCCTGGCCTGAGGCGCGGGGCCGGCGCCGCGTACCCCATTCTCTAACCATTCTCTAACACAATGCAAACAGACAAAGCCTGCCATTTGCATTAAAGTATTGCTGTTGTTTGTTGGCTTGGCAACGCATGCGGGGCAGTCACGGCATTTTGCATTGGGCAGGGGGTTTCGCTATGCTTTGCGCGTTAGCACTCTCATCCTGTGAGTGCTGATTTTGTGGCCAATCGCTGTCCAGGGGCGGCGTTGACGAGATTTGCACAAGGAGAGACACTATGAATTTGAAGCCTTTGGGTGATCGTCTTGTGGTGCGGCCTTCAGAAGGCGAGGAGCAGACCTCCTCCGGCATTTTCCTGCCGGAAACGGCCAAGGAAAAGCCGCAGGAAGGCGTGGTGATTGCCATCGGCCCGGGTGCGCTGGACGACGCGGGCAAGCGCATTCCCATGGAAGTGGGCGTGGATGACAAGGTGCTGTACGCCAAGTATTCCGGCACTACCATCAAGATTGAAGGCGAAGAAATCCTGATTCTCAAGGAATCCGACGTTCTCGCCATTGTTGCGTAAGACCCCGGACGGCAACCGCGGTTGCCGCCTATGAAACCATTAAGGAGCAAATTTTCATGGCAAAGCAACTTGTATTCGAGGATGAGGCGCGCAAGCATCTCAAGAATGGTGTCGATGCCCTGGCCAATGCGGTCAAGACCACCCTGGGCCCCAAGGGCCGCAATGTCGCGCTGGACAAGAAGTGGGGCAGCCCGACCGTCACCCATGATGGCGTGACCGTGGCCAAGGAGATCGAGCTGGAGGATCCGTTCGAGAACATGGGCGCGCAACTGCTGAAGGAAGCCGCCACCAAGACCAATGACGTCGCCGGTGATGGCACCACCACCGCCACCGTCCTGGCCCAGGCCATTGTCGAGCAGGGGCTGAAGAATGTCGCGGCCGGGGCCAATCCGATGCTGATCAAGCGCGGGATCGAGGCCGGCCGGGATTCCGTGGTCCAGTCCATTTCCCAAATGTCCACGCCCGTGGCCGATCGCGAGAAGATCGCCCAGGTGGCCAGCATTTCCGCTGCGGACAACCAGATCGGTGACCTGATTGCCGATGTGATGGACCGGGTTGGCAAGGATGGCGTGATTACGGTGGAGGAGAGCAAGGGTCTGGAATTCGAGACCGAGTATGTGGAAGGCATGCAGCTGGACCGCGGGTATCTTTCCCCCTATTTCGTCACCAACAGCGAGCGCATGGAAGCCGAGCTGGAAAATCCCTATATCCTGATTCATGACAAGAAGATCTCCAGCGCCCAGGATCTGGTGCCCATTCTCGAGAAGCTGATGCAGATGGGCAAGCGCGAGATCGTGATCATCGCCGAAGACGTGGAAGGGGAAGCCCTGGCCACCCTCGTGCTGAACAAGCTGCGCGGCACCTTCAACGCCCTGGCCATCAAGGCCCCGGGCTTCGGGGATCGCCGCAAGGCCATGCTGCAGGACATTGCCATCCTCACGGGCGGCGAAGTCATCACCGAGGAACTGGGCAAGAAGCTGGAGAACACCGCGGTGAACGACCTGGGCCAGGCCGATCGCGTGATCTCCACCAAGGACGACACGACCATCGTGAGCGGTTCCGGGGACACGGCCCAGATCCGGGGCCGGATCGATCAGATCCGCAGCGAGATTGACGCTTCCACCAGCGACTACGATCGCGAGAAGCTGCAGGAACGCCTGGCCAAGCTGGCCGGTGGCGTGGCCATTCTGCGCGTCGGTGCCGCCACCGAGACCGAACTCAAGTTCAAGAAGACCCGCGTGGAAGATGCCCTGAGCGCGACCCGTGCCGCTGTCGAGGAAGGCATCGTGCCCGGGGGCGGTGTTGCTCTGACCAACGCCATTGACCCGCTGGAAGGCGTGGATATGGATGAAACCGATGCCTCCACGGGTGTGGCCATTTTGCGCCGGGCCCTGGAAGAACCCATGCGCATGATTGCCCACAATGCCGGCCTGGACGGGGCCGTGGTCGTGGAGAAGGTGCGCAACGGCGACGGCGATGACCTCACCGGTTACGACGTGTTGGAAAACCACTATGTCAACATGCTGGAAGCCGGCATTATCGATCCGGCCAAGGTGACCCGCAGCGCCGTGGAGAATGCCTGTTCCATTGCCTCCATGATTCTGACGACCGAAGCGCTCATCACCGACATTCCCGAACCCGAACCGCCCGCTCCGGCCGGCGACCCGGGCATGGGCGGCATGATGTAGGCCAGTCCCAGCGCACGGTCAGTGTGCAACAGGGGAGCCCATGGGCTCCCCTGTTTTTTTGTCTGGTGGCCGGCCGTGCCGACCGGAGGTCATTCCCCTCTGTACCCCCTATCCTGGCAAGGGGCTGCTATCTCCGGGCGGGGCTTCGGCGATGCACAGGCGTACCAGTTCGCCCAGGCGCAGGCCGCGCGCCTGCAACGTGCGGTACAGTTCCTGGTATTGGGCTTCCGGCAAGCGCAGATAGACGCGTTTGGGTGCGGACAGCGCCTCATAGGTCCGGTGAAAGTCCGGATCAGCGGGCGTGGGTGCAGCCTGGATTTGGGCCAGCCCCTCGGCAAGGAGATCCCGCGTGGCCCAGGCCTTGGAAATGCTGGCCTGTTCCGCCCTGGCGGCAATCCGGGCCCTGTGCTGCGGTTCCAGCATTACACAGAAGGAGCGTGTCTTGCCGAGACGCGACATCCGCCGCTTTACTTGGCGCTCTGCAGGCGCATCAGCACTCATACCCACAATGGCAAGTCATGACTCGTTTCACGTAATGCAACAATTATACCATGCCTGCGGTGAGGTGCTGCCGCGCGCGCCGCGCTTGCCGGAATGCGGGGAATCCGAATAAGGCGCAAAACGGTTCCCTGCACCCGTGGGTCCCGGTGCCCCAAGCCAGACACGCCGGGCAGTTCAACGCCTCCCGTGAGGGTTTTCCGGCCGCCGGACCAGACCTGAAGCAGCCAAACGCGTCCTTCCACCGAGGCGTTTCCCAAAAGGGAATATCCCCAGCATCCCAGCAAATGCTTCGCCACTTCCTCCAGGTAGCGCCAGTCTCTGGCGCAAGGAATACCGATGGGGACGAAGGGACAAGCACAGATAGGAGAACACCCGGAAGATGGCTGATGCAGACTCCCCATGAAATCGTATCCGTTTCCCCTGCAGTGCCCAGATAGCATCACCACAATATGTGAGGTTCCGGGTGCTTCCTGGGCAGTTTGGGTGGGAGGCAGGCAGTAAGTACACTGAGTCTGTCCGCCATGCTGGGTCGTACCGTACCGCCACGATCTCTTGTCGGTCCCCGACAGCGATTCATATCGACAAACAGGAAACGAGATGTTCATCCATCGGATCAAAGTAGCCGGTCTGCTCTCCTTTGGTCCCACGGGCATTGATCTTCCCTTGCAAGGATTGAATGTCCTTATCGGACCCAACGGTGCCGGGAAATCCAATCTGCTGGCCGTATTGTCCCTGCTCAAGGCGGCACCCGATCAACTGGCGCACCCGATCCAGGCACGGGGCGGGGTGAAGGAATGGCTTTGGCAAGGGCCGGGATCGAAATCCAGGGCTGTGGTTGAGACCATTGTTGACTATCCGCCTGGCCCCGGACCTTTACGCCACTTGTGGCGAATAGCAGAGCATGGCGCGCGCCTGGAAGTTACGGAGGAGCAAATCGCATTCGCGTCACCGGCCCAGGAGGATCCCACCAATCTGATATACCGTTTTCAGGGGAAACGGGCTGTACTCCGAGCCAGACAGAAACAGCAGCGCCCTTGGCAATGGCGGCGTGAGGAATTAAAGCCGGAGGAATCGATCCTTTCCCAAGTACGCGGTCCTGCCACCTATCCGGCCTTGCGTTAGCTCCAGTCCCAGTACCGCCAGATGGCCCTGTACCGGGACACAAATCTGGCCACTGCCTTGCGTCAGGCACAGAGCTCCAGGGGGCTGGACTCTTTCCTGTCCGAAACGGGAGAAAATGCGGCGTTGGTGTTCAATTCCATGCGGTTGCAAACGAGATCTGAGTTGCTGCCAGCGCTATCGGCGCTGTACCCGAATATCCAGGGTCTCCATATCAAGATTGTGGACGGCAGATTATTGTTTTTGCTGGAGGAGGGGTCCGGCATCCAGGTCCCGGCTACTCACCTTGGGGATGGGACGCTGCATTACCTGTGTCTGCTTCTTGTTTTGTTGCATCCAAACCCACCCCCTCTGATTGCCCTTGAAGAACCGGAAACAGGATTGCATCCCGATGTAATACCGGAACTCGCAGACCTGCTGGTACGGGCTTCCCAACGTACGCAATTGATTGTTACGACCTATTCCCCCATGTTGATCGATGCTCTGTCCGATCATGCCGCAAGTGTGGTAGTTTGTACCCGTGAAGAAGGTCAATCCCGATTTGAGAGGCTTGATGCTGAGGATCTGAAGGCCTGGTTGCACGAGTACAGTCTTGGGGATTTATGGAACATGGGCAAAATCGGAGGCAATCGTTGGTAAGTTTCGCGATCCATATTGAAGGTGGGGTAATGGAGTAGCGGCGGGAGCGCGGTTTCGGAAAGTGTGGCAAAATTTCTTGGAGAAGGCTGGACTTGAGGGGCGCCTGTCGGCTGTAGTCATGGGAGGTGGGCGTGATCGGTTCTTGCGGGCATGAATTCGGCACCCTTGGCACAATCCATCCTCAGAGTTAATATTCAGGTACCACAACAGGCATGTCACCATGGACCGTATTTTTCTGGAGAACTATCGATGCTTCCACCGCCGACAGGAAGCCCGCATGGCACCGTTGACGTTGCTGGTGGGAGGGAACAGCACAGGCAAGACTTCCTTTCTGGCCTTGATTCGCGCCCTTTGGGACATCGCCTATGATTTTCGAATACCGGACTTCAAGGCCGAACCCTACGATCTGGGCAGCTTTGATGAAATCGCTCATCATCGCGGAGCCAAGGGAGGACGGTCTGAGACGTTTGAAGCCGGATTTCTGATCGGTTCAAGGAACAGGCGCAGGCCCGCCGAAAGCTACCGCTTCACTTTTGGGAAAAGTGGAGCTACGCCTGTCCCTGTAAGAAGGTGTCTGTCCCAGGGGAAGAACTGGGTGAATGAGACTTTCGCCACTCCCGGCAATGTCTATGTAGTTCGTGTTGGAACTGACAGAGGCAGTTGGGAAAGACGAGAAGCGGGGAACAGAACCCGTTTTAGGACTGAGGAACGTCTCGTGCCCCCCTATTTCCTCTTTGCGGTTTCTCGCTCAAGTGAATATCAAGAGAACTCTCCGCATTTCATACCACTGAACGGTTCTCCAGAGATGGAGGATTCAGACATAGACGAGCTTCGTCGGCTTGTTAGGCTATCACGTCTCAGGTTGAAGGTTCAACAACCCTTCGCCTCCGCGCCTGTGCGCTCAAAACCCCGTCGTACGTATGACCCTTCGCGTCTCTTGGCAGATCCGGAAGGGGAATATATTCCGATGTTCCTGGCCCATGTATTCTCGCATGACAAGACAACCTGGGAGAGCCTCAAAACTGGGCTGGAAGAATTCGGACGGGCTTCGGGGCTTTTTGATGAAATTGTCGTCAAGCCTTTAGGCAAGAGGGACAGTGAACCCTTTCAGATACAGGTGAGGAAGTTTGGTGGCCGGCGTAAGGGCCCTCGACGAAACCTCAGCGATGTGGGATATGGGGTTAGCCAGGTATTGCCTGTGATTACAGAATTGCTCCGTGAGGACAAAAAGGTACCGGCACCTCCCCTCTTTCTGTTGCAGCAACCGGAAGTGCATCTCCATCCCAGCGCACAAGCCGCTCTGGGCAGTTTATTCTGCCAAGTGGCTACACCCGATCGCCAATTGGTGGTCGAGACCCACAGCGACCATTTGATCGACAGGATACGCATGGATGTCCGGGACGGCAAAACGAGTCTGAAGCCCGAGGATGTGTCTCTGCTGTTCTTTGAGCAGGATGCATTGAGTGTCAACATTCACTCCCTGCGCATTGACAGCCAGGGAAACATTACAGATGCGCCTGAGGGTTACCGCAGGTTTTTTATGGAAGAAACGCAAAGGTCCCTGGGGCTATAGCTTTATGTGTGCCATTATTGATGCCAACATCGCCCATGAGGTATTTGGAACGGAACGCCCACCGGCAGGTGACGCCTTCTTCAACAGGGTGAACCAAGGGGGGATACGCCTGGTGGTAGGAGGCAAGTTGCGGTGTGAACTTGCTTCCCGGGAATTTCAGGCATGGGCGCTTCAGGCTCAGCTGGCCGGAACCTTATTGTCATTCTCTGATGATCGGATCCAGGCACGGGAGCAAGAGTTGCAAGCTTCCGGCCCGTTCAAGTCCAACGATGTGCATATTCTCGCTTTGGCCCAAATCAGCGGGGCGCGCCTGCTGTATTCCAATGACCAGAATCTCCATCAGGATTTCAAGAACAGCAGGTGGATTGCGGGTCCGCGCGGGCGCATTTACTCAACCCTGAGAACCAAGGAATTGACGCCAGGGCACAAACGTCTGCTTGGACAGAGAAACCTGTGCCGAGCCTAGACATGACCCTGTTGGAACCCGCGCCCGCATGGCCTGCATGGTGACCAGTGCCACTACAGGTTGAATACCCCGCGGCACAGATTGCGCATGGTCAAAATGCAATGCAGGATGTTCCGCAGAGGATCCCCATGCGCCAGAACATGAAAAAGTGACTGATGCTCCACCAAGACAAATAGACCCTGGAGGCACAGTTGCAGTACGGAGCCGAGATGCACTCCCGTCACCCCATAGCGCCATCCGAATCGTGGCCCGTACCCCGTTGCTGGCAGCCCCACGGCAGAGATAGTACCTGTACCTGCGGCGGAACGGAGCTCCATCGCCGGCGCTGTCAAGGCGCGGTAACGCCTGCAGACCTCACCGTCACCGTTGTCCTGCTCCATGCTCCACCGGGTTTCGACCGCGAGCAGAGATAGCGCTACAATGGCATGCATGGCGGTGTTGGTTATGCCATAAGCCCGTATGGCAGTTGGGCCGCCCCTTTCTTGCGAATTCCCGATTCCGCCATCTTGGCAAGAGTACCAATATGCCCCAACGCCACATTACCCGCATCTGTGCTGCCTGCAAGAAGGATGTGGCTATTTCAGATCAGTATTGCCCCGCGTGCGGGATAGATACCCAAAGCGCCATCATCGCGGACGAGCCCCACGCGCTCTGGCAGAAAGCAGAAACAGTCCTGCCGGTGGCATTAACGCTGGGGATGGTGATTCTGCGGGTGGGATTCAAACTGGGGCGTACTCCATGGTTGCGGCATGCCCTGTCCCTGTGGATCCGGAGATCCGACATGAAGGACCCCGCTCCGACCTCTTTGGCACGGCAGTCCCGCGAGGGTAAACCGCGCCGGATTCGGATTCGCTCCCGGTGGGTTGTTCAGGATGCCCAGGGCCGTGAACAAAAGGGCACGGAAGAGCACCTGATTGACATCTCCTGAGCCCGGGACAAGCACCATTTAGGGGCTCGATTCTTGTCTGTCCCTTGGCCGGCCAGGGGTACGGCCAGGGCACCGGTCACGTCAGGAAGGTCGTGTACCCAGCACAATCTCCAGATCGTAGTACTGGCCAGCGCGCAGCACCGTCAGGGTCACCTGATCCCCGGGTGACGTGTAGCGCTCCAGGTACATCATCAGGTTGCCGAAGGTGGATACCGGGGTGTCTTCAATGGCTGTGATCAAATCGCCGTTCTCAAACTGCGGGCAGACCTCGTTGACATACTGATTCGGGTACTGTACCCGGTTGCGGCCGCCCTGCAATCCGCTCCGGGCGGCCGGTGTGTTGGCCAGCACCCGGATGACATAGACACCGCGCAAATCCTTGGACAGGCCCAGCCCTTCGGAGCAAATGGGGCTGTAGTCCGCACCGGTAATGCCAAGGTAGCTGTGGGCGTACGTGCCGTGCGCAATCAGGGCGGGCACGACGCGGCTGAAAATAGAGACCGGCACCGCCAGGCCAATGCCGCTGAAGGTCCCTTCCTGGGAAATAATCTGGGAGACCACACCTACGACTTCCCCCTTGTCGTTGAAAAGGGGGCCTCCTGAGTTGCCCGGATTGGTGGCCGCGTCAAACTGGATGCTGTCCGGAATCCGGTACTGCGAGTTGAGCGAGGACATGGTACGTCCCAGGGCACTGACAATGCCACTGGTCATGGTTTGTTCCTGGCTAAAGGGGGAACCGATGGCCGCAACGCGCATGCCCACCCTGAGATCCTCAATCCGTCCCAGCACCACGGGTTGCAGATCATAGCCTTCCGCATCAATGCGAATGACCGCCAGATCACTGTCCGGGTCCTGTCCGATCACTTCACCGATCGATACCGTGCCGTCATAGAAACGGACGCCTATCGTATCTGTTCCCTGGACCACATGCGCATTGGTCACAATGTGACCTTGCCGGTCCCAGACAAAACCGGATCCCTGGCCCTGCTGGGAAAAGATCCAGTTGCTGCTGTTGGCGAGATCCATGGCATAGATGTTGACTACGGAGGGATTGCCCCGGTCATAGATATCCATAAGCACCGCGGTCTCGTAATCCACCTCCAGGTTGCCTATCGTACCGGGATCGATATGCACCACCAGTTCTGACGGCTGGGCTGCCGGCGTCACGGGCGTGGTGGGTTCAGGTCCCCGGTTCAGCAGACGGGCCAGATAGGGCGAGGGGCGGTCCAGAACGGCTACGCCCAGGACCAGTACAATCAGGAAAAGGATCAGCCACCAGTTGTTGCGACGGGGGGAAGAGGGAGGAAATTGGGACATGGGTGGAAGGTGCACAGGCAGTGGCAGGGCCAATGCTCAGGGAAGATCCAGGACCATTGACGTCAGTCGCGATTGAATCCGGTCAGGAGAAATGCATAGTAGGCCAGCGTGGAGATGGACTGCAGGGCCGCCGCGACATAGGTGAGGGCCGCCGCATCCAGTACCCTGTTCACCCCTTCCAGTTCCTGCGGAATCAGAATGTTCTGGGTTACCAGCAGTTCCTTGGCCCGGCGGCTGGCGTTGAACTCCACCGGCAAGGTGATCAGGGTGAACACGGTGGTCAGGGCGAACAGGCCCAAACCCAGCCAGGCCAGCGCGGGCGAAATAAACAGCCCCAAAATGAACATAATGGGGCCCAGCCAGCTTCCTATCTGGGCGGTGGGGATCACAGCGCTCCGCAAGGCCAGTGCCGCATAGCCCTGCTGATCCTGAATGGCGTGTCCGGCCTCATGGGCGGCAATCCCGACCGCGGCGATGCTTGTCCCCTGATACACATCCCGGCTCAGGCGCAACACCTTGGCGCGGGGATCATAATGGTCGGACAGGAAGCCCCGGGCCTCTTCCACGTTCACGTTGTACAGACCCTGGCTCTGCAGAATCAGTTCCGCAGCCTTGCGCCCGGACAGCTGGCGCAGATTGCCCACGCGGGAGTACCGGTTGAAATTGCGGCGCACCTTGCTTTGGGCCCACAGGCCCAGCAAAAGCGCCGGCAAGGCAAAGACAAAATACATAGGATCAAAGAACATGGCGCAAACACACCGGCAAATGACAAATTACAGACCTCCAGGACGCATCGGCCTGCAGGCGGCGCGCTCCTGGCGCACAACACAGAATATCTTATATCAAGCCCTCTTGTGAATCTGTTAAATATTCGTTATATCTGCGCCCCTGCACATTCCTGGCGTCCTTATCCACCTGGGCCAGTTGCGTTTTGCCTGGCAGACCACAGCCCAGACTCTGATGTGCAAGGATGGCAAGGCTGCCTGAGGGCTTCGGCACGGGCCAGATGTGGCGGGGTACCCCTGACCGGGCTCCCTGCACACCGGAGCATCCCGCTATTGTACTCCTATGGGCACACCAACCGTTTCAAAGCGGCGTACAACAGGGCCGTCCGGCGTCGCCGGGCCCTGCATCGGTGGCGTCCGACACCGACCGCCAAGGGGATCATCGCCGCCCAACGCCCGCCGGCGGGCGGGGATGAGGATTATCTCCTGCCGGTAGTGTCGCCATAGCCATAACATTTGTGATGCGATTGCCCTGACTGAACCGCGGAGCAGGCGTCACAGTATAATGGGCAGTGATATTGTTTGCCGGTAACCGACGAAGCGCAAGTTGTGGCTACTGTAGACACACATCTGATGCCCCAGCCGGATCCCCGTCCGGATACCCGCGCACTGACCGTAGCGGGCATGCTGCAGGACCAGGTGTATCCGCATCGGGTCTACCTGTTTGGTTCCCGTGCCCGCGGAGATTGGCGTCACCACTCGGACATTGACCTGATGGTCCTGTCCCCGGAGAGGATGCCCCCGGACGCCCCATATCGGCTGGCGTCCGCTTTGCGTCCCGCGATCAGGCGCCTGTTCGGGCGGCGAGTGGAACTGCAGGTCTTCAATCTTAGCCTGGACGAGTTTGCCTGGGGCCGTACTTCCCCCAATCACCTGGCCGGTGGCGTGCAACGTGATGGTATCAACCCGGAAGGGGAACTCATGCCTCGGATAAGACAGAACAATCCCTGGCCCGCCGTCCAGCAACATTTGGTCGTGACCCGTCAAAGCTTGCATGAAGCGTTGGCGAATGAAGGCATCGGGCAAGACGGTGTGGCTCTGCGCAGTGCCCACCACGCGCTGGAAAACATATTGAAGGCCTACCTCAGTGCCTGCAGCGTTCGTTACGGCCGGACGCATAACCTGGTGGAGCTGGCGCAACAATGCCAAGCCCAGCTTTCCGCTCTCCCTTTTCCGGATATGGCTTGGCTGGAGGCCATGACGAACTTCCGCCAGACCTCGCCCTATGCGGCCCATGTGGCCTTGCCCTTTTCGTCCCGGGAAGCGGTCAGTACGGCACAGCGCATCTGTGGCCATATCGCGTCCGAGGCCCTGCGCCGGTGCCAGAAGTCGCCGGCAGACCTGCGCTATGAACCCCTGGGCTTTGTCTCTGAAGATCTGACACTGCCTCTGGGCGGGGTGGAAGAGGCAGGTCCGGAAACGTTCCACATGGAAACGTTCCGCATGGAAACGCAACGGCAGACCTTGCTGGACATGGCCCGACTGGTTTGCAGCACCGAGCAGTATGTGGCGTTTGCACAGGAACTGCAAGAGACGCCCTGGGAAGACTGGCCCAGTATGACAGAGGTGTACAGGCGTTACAGCTCAAGGTAGGCCGCAATCTGGACTGTATGGAGGATGTCCTCCGGGTGGTATATCTACACAGATACTAACCCGCACGAAGTTGGGTATGAAGGAGAATTGCTGCCAAATTTGTTGCTTTACAATGAGGGCCTGATTACAGAAGTCAACGCTTGGCTACAGCCACCGGAGATTGGCTGCCGGTTGGAAGTAGAGCCGCTCGCGTCGCAATTGAATGAGCTCTTTTGATTCTGTTAAATGGTTATATCTACGCCCCTGCACATTTCTGACGCCCTTTTCGCCTGTGCCAGTTGCGTTTTGCCTGACAGACCACAGCCCGGACTCTGACGTGCAAGGATGGCAAGGCTTTCCTGAGGGCTTCGGCGCAGATGTGGCGGGGTACGCCTGACCGGGCTCCCTGCACATCGGAGCACCCCGTTATTGTACTCTTATTGGCACCCCCACCATTTCAAAGCAGACACCTGGCGTGTCTGGAAGATTTTGAATATTATTTGCGGTCCAGTTGCGTGCCAAGAGATTGAACCGGATAGGCTCTCCAATACTCCAGACGGTGTTGCGCAGATTCTCGGGGGTAACGTCTATCCCCTCCATGTCTTGACTGGCACGATATACAATGCTTGCATAGGCGGACCAAATGAGACGTAATCCGATGTGACCGTCACAGGCCCATCGAGCATCATCTGGATTCGAAGCACAAACCACACGCAACCACTATTTGAACCGGTGCGCCAGATCATCGCTGGCCTGCGCATCCATTGAACTGCGCTTGAAAGGCATCCTTGCATCGGGGTGGTGCTGGCAAATTCATGGCAGGTTAGGTGCAAGCCTGGCATTACGCCATATCCTCTGCATAGCCAGGACTTGACAAGACTGGCGGCATCTCCGAAGACCAGCTTGCTTCAGGTTGTAGGCCTGGGAAGTAACTCAATCATCTGGTCTCTATAACCAGAAGCAATTGTGGGAGAATGTGTGCACACAATCAACTGTTTTGGCGGAAGTTGCTTGACCATTGCCTCGATGAGTGACCGTTGCCAGTCGATGTGAAGCGACAGTTCAGGTTCATCTACCAGTACCACATTGCCTTCCGTCATGTGGGAAGCCGCGTACACCAAACCCGCAATCTGTTTTTCACCAGACGAAAATAATTCAAGCTGATTGAGCGTACCATCGCTATGCCTGATCTGAAGCTGTGGTGTAGAGCCAATTTCCGGGGTTGGTGCGGTAACTAACTGTTTCGCTTCCAGCAATTCGTTGACGGCATCAATGTATCTTCGTACTGTATCGAAAGCTGTGCTGAGATTTTCATGACGCTTGCTGAGGACGGCCTCAAAGACACGCAGTGCTCTCATGGTGGAATCATCGCGGTTCTGTCCTCGGAACTGCAACGAGTCCAAGAGCGTTTTCAGATCTTCCAGAGCATGGCCATTGTCCGCTAAACCGTACTCATGCTGTTTGGCCTGGATCTGCTCCAGTTGCTTTCGAATATCGGCTCTGATACCTTCGGGAGACCTTGCGTCTTGCCTTTCTGTAGTACCTTCTTGCCGCATGGCTTTCAATACCCGAATGAATACATTGGCCAGCAGAGTTCCATCTCCGCTGGCCAGGCGATTCACGGCTCTCTGGATTTCGTGATCCACTAAAGCCGTGATGGTACGGGGAGACGGGGATTCTATCCACGGGACAAACTCGCCGAATATCCAGCGTGACAATGCGGTTTGTCTTGCGAATTCATCTGTTACAGGGCCCTTCCTGCTTCTTGGTGGGTAAAACATGAACCCAGCGCCATGATTCCGACCAGGAAAGTTTCGGATTGGGTATGTTCTCCTGCTTGCAATCTCAGCCATATCCAGAAATGGCCCGGCCTCAAACATGGTGCGAAATGCCGGCAAGTATGCCGCTTCTACGGAACAGCGTTCTCTGTGACGGTGTAACTGTTCAAGCAGCGCGTCCCACTGTTCCCGTGGTTCTGCCTCATCTTGGCCAGACGGCCAAATGGCGACTTCCTCATCATTGATGTAGAGCGTCACCGCGGCAAAGTTACGGTTCTCTGACCATGGAACAGCCCTGTATTCGATGAGGGTCCCATTGGAGACTTCCAAGGTGACAGACCTGAACCTCAAGGCCGTAAACCGTTCCAGGTCAAGATTGGCTGCGTTTGTCAAAATATGGAGAAGCGCAGTTTTGCCTGAGCCGTTTATGCCATAAACAACATTGACTCCTTCGGCAAATTCCACCTCCAAGTCGAAACGATCATAAAGTCCCGTAACTTTGAGACGTTGAATAAAAATGTTCATGCCACTGGGTTCCATAGAGAAATTCCAGAAAAGAACTGGAAACAGCTCCTCATACCATGAGGATACGCTCCACGCTGTCCTGTGGCCTGGTTTGTCGATCTTTGTCTGTTCTCCTCCTTCTGCAAAACAGCGGATATACTCCCAAGCCAGCATGTGCTGTCAACTGCGACGTATCTGTGAAGATCATGATGCAACCAAACACTTGTCAGTGGAGGGGCCGGTCGGGAAGTTTGTATACATACGAAATCTACAGTATCAATACTGCATTGGGGGCGTACCCGGGCAACTATATCTTTGCCCGAGTGTCTGCACAGGGTCACTGGGAACCCGTTTACATCGGCGAGACCGGTGATCCAAGTGAACGTTTCACATCGCATCACGCGATGCCCTGTATCCGTCAAGAGAACGCAACGCACATTCATGTGCACGTGAATTATGGGAGAAGGCAAGCCCGACGCGCTGAGGAATTGGACCTTCGCCGCAACTTTGATCCACCGTGTAACAGCTAGCCGTCGTGTTTGAGCCAGGCTCAAATGCTACAGCCTGTCATGGTTAATCTGTGGTTTCTGCCTTCATCAACTTGACAGATGGCCGAGCCAACATTGTTGCCTTCTGCTGCATTTGGGGTTCAGGGCGGAGAGGTATGCCGCCATGAACCTTATGTCCTGTCTTGCTTGGTCTGACTTTATGGCGTCCTGATCAGCCGGCAAGGGTCTCTGTCACGATTCCCCTCTTGCATTTGCACTGGATGGGATGACAAAGCCTCTGGCGTGTGCGCCGACTTCACTTGTGGGTGGCCCCTGTGCCTAACTCAGGAGAGAACCGGGTGGAACGTTCCCTGGCCTGATCCGCGACCTTCCGCCACCACCCTTCATACTGTTTGGTTGCAGGCTGAGGGTCTGGGCAGGCCGCAGGCATGCCACGCACCTGCTGCATCCATTCCATCACACCCTCCAAATCAGGAAACAGGGTGGCATATGTCATGTTGTGGGCGCAACGCAGGTATACCCGCAACGGTCGCTTGTGTTGCCTGGGAATGGGAATCACCCGTACCCATTCCTCCTCTACCGCCAGAGTCCCCTGGGTGAGCCAATAGAAGCGGCTGCTCTGCACCACCACCCGCAGATCGGATACATCGGGTTGCAGCAACTGACCCGGATTGCGGGCACAGATAAGGACTCGCCCATCCTCGTCATCGTGACCCTCCTGGCAGGCGAAATACAGGGCTACCGCGAGGTTGCCGGTAAAGTCCACAATGTTGGTGGGAAACCTCCGGTGCCGCAGGCGGTACAGCAGACGCCGGGCCTCAGGCGACCGCAGCAAATCCTCCCTGTTTTGCAAATTGCCGACATGCGCCTCATCCACGTCAGGCAATACCGTCGCTACCTCTTCCAGCAGATACAATTGCAGGGAATCGAGAAATTCTTCCCGTTGTCCGGCGTTGTCGTACTCGTCAACATGGTTGCGGAACTCCCGGTACAGACTGGATTCGATCGGTCCACAGGCGTCTGGTTCCCCGCGGAACACATGCGGTGGCAGTTGGGGCATGCGCATGGGGCTGTCCCAGAACTGGCCCATGAGTTCCTCCTGGAGGGGTATTTCGTTCCAGGCTGCATGTTGCAGTTTGATAAGGGTCCGGAACCACGCCGGATAATTCTCAACCCGCATCATTGACGGCGAAAGACCCGCATTCATGGCATTCTCGGCGCAATTGCCACAGACCGGGACCCACTGTAGGAAACAGGTGCAGGGCAGAACCCGTAGATAGAATTGCAAAACATGGTATCAGCCCTACGGAGTCCCGAAGACGATTCCCTGGTACCCATCCGCCCGCATTGTCGGGAGTGTCATGGCCTCGGCCACCCAAGTGACAAGCGTGAGCACCAACATGAGGGGACAGATCTTCCTCACCCGGGACACTGATGAAAGGCGCAGGCCATGACGCCCGTCAGACCCAGGCAGCACGAGGAACTGGCTTCACAGGACGGGTGGTGTGTGCAGGTCCCGCTTGCGCGGCCAGAGCAACAACGTCACGCCCACAGGCAGGGCCAGATGCACCGGCATGAACAACATGTCCCCCAGCCGGTAACTCCCGTCCGCCCTGAGTGCGTCCGCAACGGGGTAGCCACCCATAAGGAGAAGCCAGAGCATCAGGAATACGAAGCAAGGACCCCAGAGGAACCAGCGGCGCAGGTGGTGGCCGACGGCCGGATGGTGCCGACGCATGCAACCGCGGTGCTGCATATGGATTTCGTACCGCTGGACCGGCAGGCCGACCCCTGCATTCTGCGTAGCCATAGTATCCTGATTCTATCACAAACAGAGGGCATATTCAGGCGCAGGAAGACCGACTGGCAAGGGTACCGGACGCCAGACAGATGGGTCCTGTTACGGAGTGCCAGGATCTGCCACTATGTCCCGATTAAGGGGAAGGCTACATCACCGGCCTGAAACTGGCCTCCTGACCGGAAGATACCGATCCGGGGAGCATGGAGGGCAACCTGACACTTGCGGGGACCCGGGACCACCCGCAGCCATTGCCGGCCGGCCGCCAAGCCAAGGATACGATCAAAAACGGGTCGGGAGGCTTGTATTTCCGGTTGGGTCCTGGTAGGACAAGGGTAACTTTCAGCGCCCGCATGGCCCCGCGACACCAGATGTGCCCGCCTGATGGCGCTTTGCTCCGTCCGGCAGGCCGCGAGCAGCCAGCTGGCCGCGCCGACCCGGGGGCAGATAGGGCCGAAGTAGCAGAGCCGGTGTGACGTGCTCCAGACTCCCTGGCAACGGTCTGAGAAGAGCCTGCCGACCAGTCAACGGCACGGCCTGGATCAACACTCCTTTCACACCGTCCGCCGCATCCCGCGAAGATAGAGGTCCTACCCGACTCCAAAGTCCGGCTCAGGGTTCTGGCATCCCCCTGCCGATGTATAATCTTGGGCAGGGCGGCCCCGAGGCAGGGTTCCGCCGGATACCCTGGTGCCATACATGGACCGGAGGTGCCAACTATGGTCGAATCCCCCTTGCGCATAGATCCCACGGACAGTGACTTCCGATCCCTGAGGGAGGACAACCTGCTGTATGTGGACAAGACTGCCCGGATTGTGGATTTCCTTGCCGCAGGCAAGTATCTGTTGTTCACCCGGCCCCGCCGCTTTGGCAAGAGTTTGCTGCTGTCCACCATCGAGGCCATGTACAGTGGGGACTTGGCCCTGTTTCAAGATGAGGGGGGACGCCCCGGAACTGGCCGTGTACAGAGAGATTCCAGCGTAAAAAACCTGCCGCGTTGCGATATGCTTCACGCGCATGAAGCAGGGTATCCTTTACGGCTTGGAATCCTTTATTGCTAATTAATCCATCAACGGCGGCTTGCACAACGTGTGACGCGTAACTCCTGTTTGCAAGCGTGATATCGGCAACAGTCATCGCCCGTAGATCTGTCCTATTTTGACCCAAGAACCCTACAGCGTGACCTTGGCGCTTCAGACTGAGAACAATATTTCGACGCTGTTCCGAAGTCGGCTGCGAATATGCCAGCCATTTTGCGATTTCAATATCAATTTGTTCACGACGGATTGCTTCAACGTCTGCTCTTGATGCGACTGCTTTGCGGTTGTGAATCAGACCGAGATCTTTGGCTAAATCAATAGTCTCCTGTTCTTTATTTTCGGAGATGAGGATAATCTTAAGACCCGTATCAAGACTGGATTTCAAAACTGTTTTGGTCTCTTCATCATTGCTGACAGAGAAACTTATGAATCCTAAAAAAATAGGATTGTCTTCCATCTCTTGTGGTTTCAGAATGACATCAGAGGAATGGAAGGCAACGCCATAGACTTGGGCTTTGGTGTTAAGCAGATAGTCTATGACTTCATGATACATTTCGTACTTGTCGTCCAGTAGCGATGTACTTTCGCCGTTGATGAGTACAAAACCGCACGTATTAAGGACCGTCCGGGCATCTCCAAAAATGATATTCAGATAGTCATCCTGCGCTGACTCAAACACCTGCATCTGGTAACCATAATGCCGCGTATAAGGGTAGGCATCCACGAGCGGCAGTTTAGCTTTGACGCTATCAAGTTGGTAACCGAGTCGCTCCATATTTTTTTGAATGGCAACGCTTATTGAAGGGATTCCGGTTGCGGATTCCGGGACCGCTGTAGTATTGGAAGCCATTGGAGTATCCATATTCTGACCGCCAGACATGCCAAGTCCAGCAGTGAACACTAAGTGTGGGGGCACCTTGTGGAATTTTTCCGCTGGATGCTATTGTTGAAACCGCTTTTTGCCGTTCCTCAGGGGTAAGATCTTTCAAGGAATCCAACCATGTTTGCCAAGTATTCCCGTCAACGAGTTGTTCATCAACAAAAAGATTAGAGATCGTTAAGGATCGTGTCGTCGCGAGACCGTTTTCATTCGCACAAAAAGTAGTGATACGGCTCAATTTCTCAAGACTTCGTGAATTCCGTAGCGCAACCCCTTTTTCCATTAATCTTTGAGCGTGCTTAGAGAACGACAATCGGAGCAACCCGGCAACATCGGACGGCGCAGAGGCAATAGCAAATAACACACCCAGAAGGATTAGAGATTGCCAATCGGTCGTCTGATTCTGGTATTCAAGGCCACCCAATCCGATGACTACAATTATGGATCCAACAACGCTACCTGCTATCTTTATAATAGTATATAAGTCTTTGGTCTCGTTTTCAGCAAGGGTGTTCGCTATAGATGTCGGACGGGCATCTTGACGCTGCCTCCATATCTCTATCTGTTTTCCTGTTGTCACAACAATGGCGGATCCGTGTCCGGCTACAACGTATGTACCGCCGAACGCCATGTTTTTCTGTTTTTCTGGCGATAAAGCAGCATCTGAAATATCTATGCTCGTCTTTTCCACGGGGCCCTCAGTCCCGAAGAGTACGGATTCGTCGATCATCAATCCTTCAGATTCAATGATTCTCGCGTCAGCAGGGATGTAATCACCAGCGGTGAGTGAGAGTAGATCACCTGGTACAATATCTTCCGGTGCGCATTTTTCCAATTTTCCTTGCCGAATAACTTTAATGCTATGCACCAGGAGCTTGTTGATATTCGCATCGCGACTATGAATCCGATACACTGTCAGGCACGCACAAACGATATGGATAACCAGAGCTGCGACGACAACACCGATCATACGAAGCGGAATACTCATCGCACCACTCATAAAAAAAACAACTAAGATAACTGTTGTGAGTGCTAAAACGGTGATACGCCATGTCAGCAGCGATTCCAAAAGCACCTTAATCGGGAAGACTTTTTCCTCTGGACCAAACGCATTTATGCCGTAGCGTGCTTTCGCTTTCGCATAAGCTTCCGTGCTCAGCCCCTGCTCCATGTTAGAATCGAATTTGTTCAATATTGATGGAATGTTTTCTGTATGAAAATTCGACATCTTCTTATTAACTTTCAATGTTTCAGTTGTTCTCAATGTGGATACTCGCGCCATCGGCATCCGGCTTCAGAATTTTAATATCAGATGCAATCTGATGTTTCTTGAAGGCAGACTGCATCTGTTCAGCTACCAGTTCTGTATGCTCCAGACAGTAGGCTGCAACCGTCGGACCCGCCCCACTTAAAGCAACACTGAGGGCACCAGCGGCGGTAGCGGCGTTTGCTACGTCGTTGAACCCTGGAATCAGGGAGGTCCGATAAGGTTGATGCAATCTATCTTTCATAGCAACGCGCAACATCTCAAATTGACCCGTGACAATACTGGCGATCAATAGTGTACTCCGGCTGGTATTATATATTGCGTCCGCGAAACCTACTGATGTCGGTAATACATCTCGTGCTTGTTCTGTTGATAGTGGAAAATCCGGAATCGCAAGCACAACTGAAAGTGTAGCTGGACACGCCAACCGAATGGTATACACCTCTGTTTCTTCTTGTGCTGAGACGACAAGACCACCATACAGCGAGGCAGCAACATTATCCGGATGTCCCTCTAATTCTGTAGCGAAGTTGAGGAGTTCTGCGTCAGAAAATGGGGTGCTGCACAGCGCATTTGCCGTTAGCAGCCCACCGAGAATGGCTGTCCCACTACCGCCTAATCCACGAATCGCGGGTATTCCATTCTCTATTTCCAATTTGAAGCCTTTCGGACGTTTGCTGCCACTTCGGTCGAAAACGAGTTCTACTGCTTGAAATGCTATATGCTCTGGTGTACTCGGTATTTTATCAGCGTCTACACCGGTAACGATGACTTGTGTCTCAGTGTCGATGGTTTCCAACGTGATTTTGCTATAGAGTTGGAGCGCAAGTCCTAACACATCAAACCCGGGACCGAGGTTTGTTGTACTTGCTGGGATACGTGCAGTGGCTTTTTGGTTAGAAGCGCGAGGCATATCAGAAGTTCCTGTTATGAATTTTAATTATCATAGGACTTACGCACCCCCTTTGCTGGCGAGGTTTCAAACTTCGCCAGCAGCACGGAATACGTAGAAATTCAGAAAAAAAATTGCGTAAGTCTTATATCAGTAATTAGATAGATTCTGACGACTGATAAAATGCTACAATTTTGAGATTGCAGTTTCGATTCTGCCCAATGCCTCTTGGATATTTTCTAACGAATTGGCGTACGAAAGCCGGAGGTATCCGTCTCCATATTTACCGAAGGCGGTTCCCGGTAAAAGTGCGACCTCTGCCGCTTCCATGATATAATCGGCGAGTGCTTCGCATGAAAGCGGTAATTGTGTCACATTCGGAAACACGTAAAATGAACCGAGAGGCTTGATGCAACTGATTCCCTCAATGGCATTGAGACCATCTACAATCGCATCGCGCCGCTTCTGGAATTCTGCAACCATCTCCTTGACAAAGGTTTGGGGTCCTGTCAGTGCCTCTATTCCCGCAAGTTGTGTAAAGGTCGCAGTACAGGAGTTTGAATTGATAGTTAACTGCGTGATTTTATCAGCGATTGCTTGTGGCGCAATACCGTAACCTAATCGCCACCCTGTCATCGCGTAGGTTTTAGAATGACCTTCAATCAAAATGGTCCGTTCCTTCATACCTGGAAGACTGAGGACACTATGGTGTTCACCGGCGTAGAGGATGCGGGAGTAAACTTCGTCTGTCAGCACATAAAAATTGTGTTTCTGCGCGAGTTCAGCGATGACTTTAAGATCTTCTGGGGTGAGTGTTCCACCGGTCGGATTTTGAGGTGAGTTGAGAATCAATAGTTTCGTTCGGTCGGAGATTGCCGCTACGAGGTCTTCGAGTCGGAACCGGAAATCTACCTCCTCGCGAAGCGGCAGCGGCACAGCTTTCCCGCCAATGAAGTCAATAACGGATTCATAGACAGGGAAACCGGGTTCCGGATAAATCACTTCATCTCCGTCATCTATTAAAGCGAGAATCGTAAAGAAGATAATCGGCTTTGCCCCGGGGGTCACCGTAACTTCATCTGGGTGTATTGTAATATCGCGTGTATCCGTTATATGTTGGGCGACGACCTCTCGGAACGCTGGCACACCGGCAGATGGGCAATAACCGGTATGCCCATCTTTCATCGCTTTGTACGCCGCCTCGATAATATTACTCGGTGTTGGGAAATCCGGCTGTCCTATTTCTAAATGAATGATGTCTTTACCTTCTGCCTCGAGCTGCTTGGCTTTGGCAAGTACCTCAAATGCAGACTCCGTTCCTAATCGACTCATCCGCGTTGCGAATGTAGATGTTTCCAAAATTATACCTCCGTTCCTTAGCCGTTTCGCTAATAACTAAGAAATATGAGTTTTCGGCTTTCGCGAGCAGAACGCCATCAAACCGAGAGCCCTTTATTTTGAACGTAAGATTACGCCGTTTCCACCTGCTAACCAAACCTGTTTATCTAAAACAAAGACACTGTTCATTTGGAAGCCTTGAATCATAGAATCACCAGGATCTTGGACCTCCCAATTTTTACCGCCGTCGTTGGTGTGTACAATTACACCGACGCCGAGATCACCGCCGACAGCCCAACCCATATACTTGTCAACGAATCGGATGCTTCTAAGTGTTTCTTCAGTGCCGCTCGTCTGCAGTGTCCATTTTTCGCCGCCGTTGCTCGTGTAAAGAATAACACCGTTTTCACCGGCAGCCCAACCGTGTTTATCATCTACGAAGAAGATATCTTCAAGCACATCTTCTGTTCCAGTCTCTTGTGCAGCCCAATTCTGTCCACCGTCTATTGTTTTCTGAATCACGCTATTTTGGCTTACTAGGGGAACAACGTGTACGCCGGCGACCCAACCTGTGGATTCGTCAAGGAATTGAATAGCGTTGTACATGGTTGCTTCGTCATCGCCAATAGCACCGAGTTGTCCACCTTGAAGTACTTTCCAAGAACGACCACCGGTTTTTGTTGAAATGATGGTATCATTCGCACCGACAGCATATCCGACATCTTTATTAATGAAGTAGATACCTTTAAGTGGGGTGCCTACTTTACTTGTTTGTTCTTCCCAATCTCTACCGTTAGTCGTTGCAACGACCTTCCCGTTTTCACCGATTACCCAGCCGTGTTTGTCATCGAGAAAGTAAATGCTGGCGAGTTGGGCATCGATATCGATCTCCGCTTTGTTCCATGTTGCGCCGCCATCTGTCGTATAGCCGATAAAGCCGGGGTAGTCCAGTTCTAACGGGGCAACACCGACTGCCCAACCGTTGTTTGCACTCGTGAAAGCGATAGACATATAGTCCCGAATTTCGGGATCCTGTTTTTGAAGGATATCCCAATTTGCCGCTACAGAGAAAGAAATTGCAAAAATGCAGACGATGGCGAGTAGCGTTATTCCCCAGAAAGGGCGTGATTCAAACCTGTTCATTGTTATTGTATCTCCTTTTTCATATTATTTGGCCAACAGCAGTCCCTTTTTGATGTAATTTATAGGGTTCCAAAAACTGACTGTTATAAAATTTGATGCAGCTAAACAAGCCAAACGCTTGTGATTCCTATAAAAATATAATATAACCTTGAATTGAGAATTAAGTCAATAGTTTTTTACTTAACCCGTCTTGTTTTTGTAGTGGGAAGTTTGAATAGCTGTTCGTTACTTGGCAACGATTAACGTGCCCGTTTTGAAACTTTCTCCCACCTGAAGTTGGTAGACGTAGACACCACTTTCCACAATTTCGCCTGTTTCGTCGCGACCGTCCCATATCAATTCCGTCTCACCGGGGAGTGCTGTTAACGTCTTGACGAGCATTCCATCAATGTCGTAAATCAGGACTGTGAATTCACCCGAAGCCTCTTCGAGGGCACGCGCAGGGAATACGACTTGATTGAAATCTGGGTCTGCGGAGAGTGGTGTAAACGGATTTGGATACGGTTTATCAAAAATACGGAGTCGTTTCTGTATCGGTTCGGATGCGTTATCTGCTTCGTCAATTGCGATGACGGCATAAGTAAAACTGCCTATAGGCAATATGCGGTCATCAATAAATTTGTATCCTGTAATTTCATCTTCTGGCGTTCGTTGTTGTACACCTGTGGGTAAAGGTTCAAAGGTATTGGTTTCGGATGAGCGGAACAGAACTCTGTACGCTATCACGTCACGGCTGACGCTCGGTTTCCACGAAACCTCCACACCTTCGTTTGAAGTGGTAATGCTGAGCATTATCGGTGGGTCCGGAGCAGCAGTGTCTGATGATACGTTCACGGTCTGTATCGGGGAACGTTCCGATTGTAAGAGAAGCGTTTTGTAAGCGGTTATCTGGTATGTATGTTCTCCTGGGGGGAACATTCACCTCACGAAATGTGGTTGAGGAACGTTGTTCAACATTAATAGGAGATTCTTTGTCCCTATAGATAAGGTAACCGTTGACATCCGGGTCAAGCGATTTCTGCCAGCGGAGTGTCACATCGTTTTCGCCGGTTGTGTCTGCTTCAGCGATGAAACCGACAACTGGACCGGGTGGCACGTTTGGGATCACCTGCAATGTAAAATCGTCGTTGTTGAGTTTACCGTCTGCCTGTCCCGGACGAATAAATTCACCAATTGGAGCGTCATCAAGATTGCGCAGACGTGCCCTGAACACCGCTTCTAATATGATATTGTTCGGTGTTTGGCAATCAAAGATAATTTCGTATCTCGAATTCTGAAAATCGCGGATGACATCTGCGAGTTCGACGCGCAGTAAATTGCCCCCCAGAGACGACTGCTCGGGCTACAATTTGGGTTACCGTCCCGGGTGATGCCTTTGAAAAGAGAAGATTGTGTTAGGAATCCGGATGGCATCGCGATTTCGATAGTCTTAATTTCTTCCCCCGGTTCTGCCAGCGATCTGTCTATTACAAGCGTCACGATCAAGGGTGCCGTTGTACTGGCGGGAACAACACCTTTTGTTTGGTCAACAACGTTTATCTCGCCAACGGAGGTAACCGCGGCATCGCTGTTTGTAGAGGTGAATAAGCCAAAAAATTATAAAAAAAAATAATGGATATGTTTTTCATTTGGTGAGCTCTTAAAATAGTAAGTTTATTGAAAATCGCTGTGTTGCATTATTCTGAAAGTCTCCAGTGAGTAGTTGAAACCCGTAGTCGGCTTGGACAGCAGTACTGCTGATAGGCAGTTTAGCACTCCCGCCGAAACTCAGCGTTGTTGCCGAATCGCTGGCCGTTTTTTAATCCGTAACCACCACGGATAGCGATGGAACTGTTCAGCCAGACTTCTACGCCGGTGCGTATGTAGATCTCGCCGTTACGGGATGCAACCTCAAAAGTGCCAAGACTCCCTTTCAACAAATTGCTGACCGCTGCGCCTTGCGCACTCATCTCTGCAATGCTTTCAAGTCTATATACTAAACCTGCGCGAATGTTCAGCGGTACTGAAGCTGTGTGTACGCCAGAGATGCTGATATTCGCAGAAGATGGGTTCTCTATAGATGCGCCGAGACTCAGACTCTGAAGCGGCTTTACAATCACGCCGAAATCAAAAGAAATCGCTGAACTCGATGTTTGCGCGAAGTATGGATTCTCAGCGACGAATTCGTTCGTCTCATCAAAAGATATCCCGAAAAGTTTCAGATTCGCACCGATCGCTAATTGCTTGAAAAGGGTATTCCCATAAGAGATGCGCACCGTCTGCTCTTGATAGATTTCGGAATCTTCTGTGAGAATGCCGAGACCTGCTCCGATTGAACCTATTCTTCCAAACGGAATAATACCGCTGAGGCTATTATAAGTGATGAGTCCGTTGAAACGTTGCGCGTATGTAGCACCAACATGTATTTCACTGATATAACCTAAACCAGCTGGGTTGTAACTCGCCGCATTGCTATCATCGGCGAGCGCAACGAATGCACCACCTAAACCGAGCGGCCTTGCGCCGATGCCGATGTCGTTAAATGTAGCGTAAGTGGCGATCGGGGAAAGCATCACGATGAATAGAATCGGGTGGAATATGTACTTCAATCTATTATATCCTTATCCTTTTCGTAAATTATAAAAATTTGTGTTACTTTTGTGTTACTTTTGAATCAATATCTTCTGTATTTGTGGATGTGGTGGGATTTTAATAGAGGTTTTACTTCGGTTTGCCTGTCATTGGGACAAAACTCACTGAAGTGACCTCGGTCGTTTTGATAGAAGGTATTGCGTTCTCTCCATTTTGAAGTCTTTTCCGAATTAGCAGCAGATTTTGTTCAGAATCGCCGACCGGGATCACCATTCTGCCGCCTGTTACGAGTTGCTCAACAAGTTGTTGTGGCACATCCTTAGGTGCTGCTGCAACGAGGACCGCGTCGTAAGGTGCATATTCTTGCCAACCATAGTACCCATTCCCACCTTTGAGATAAACATTTCGATAATTAAGTCCCTCCAACCGCGCTTTGGCACTTTTAGCAAGTGCAGGTATAATCTCAACGGAGTAAACTACCTTCGCCAACTCTGCAAGGACTGCTGTTTGATAACCACATCCAGTGCCAATCTCAAGCACTTTTGAAGCCGGTGTGAGTTTTAATAGGTCTGTCATTAGTGCGACGATATACGGTTGTGAAATTGTTTGGTCGTGATCAATCGGCAGCGCGCCATCTTTATACGCCAAGTCAAGGTGTTGAGGTTTTACAAACAGATGTCGCTCCACCTTTCGCATGGCAGCAAGTACTTCGGTACTATGAATACCACGTGCTTCGATTTGGTTTTGGACCATTTTGCGGCGCAGCGTTGAATGGTTTTTGTAGAACAACATTTTTAACTCTGCTTCGGAAATCAGTGTTAGGATTCAGTTCGATCATGGTATATTTCTAATCGCTCACGCTGATGTGATAAGGCATGAGGAGGAAAAACCTCTGTTTTCTGATGATGTTTAGCAGTCTTGTGGTGGTGTTCAAATCTGCGTACTGTGCGATAAAACGCAGCGGCGAGTTAGTTTTCTCCACCACGTTCTCCGTATCGCTATTTTCAAACCCTGCGCGAGAGAGTGTCCTAAATGGGAACGGAAGGGTGTTGAATACTTGTGAAAGCCACGTTTTTTTAGGGAATTGGACTATCTCAAACGGTTTCCTTTCCAATCCAGCACGTTGCCTTGCAATTGCAATTGCGAGATCTAAACCCCCTAATTGGTCCACAAGTCCATTTTCTCTCGCTTGCCTACCTGACCAAATGCGTCCCTGTCCGAGTTCATCTACGTCTTCTACTGTTAAGTTCGTTCGTCCGAGTGCTACTTTTTTGATAAAATCGTCGTAGATTTCTTGCGTCTGTTTCTGTACGATAGTCTGTTCTTCGGGTGGATAGTCGCCGTAGTCAGAATAAAAATCGGCGTGTTTACCGCGTTTGAGGATTTCTTTGTGGATGCCAAGTTTTTCGTAGAGTCCTTTGAAACTATATTTACCACTGGTAACGCCGATCGAGCCGGTAATCGTTCCGGGTTCTGCAACGATAATATCGGCAGGGGCTGCGATGTAATAGCCGCCTGATGCTGCGACATCCCCCATAGACACAACGAGCGGTTTGACCTCTGTGAGTCGCACCAATTCACGCCATATTGTATCAGCTGCGGTGACGAGTCCACCACCGCTATCAATCCGCAATACAACTGCCTTGATGTCATTATCGTCTTTTACATCTCTGATAACACGTGCGATTGTATCCGCGCCCATCACTTGTGTCCCCAGAATAGGATCTATGAAGCTATCACCTGTTAACATTAAGCCTTGTGCCTCAACGATTGCAACCTTCGGTTGTGGGGTCTGCCAATCCTGTGGATAAAGCCCACTTTTTGCGTATGTGCTGAGCGAGACTAAATCGGTGTGGTCACCCGTAAGTTCGGTTACGACCTCAAGTAACTCATCTTCATAGACGAGCCGATCTACCAGTTCAGCGGCGAGTGCTTGACGTGCTGTATAGGGTCCCGCATCAATCCGTTTTTTGACACCTTCGTGGGTCCATCCGCGCCCCTCAGCGATCACATCTGCGAGTTGTTCATAGAGGTCATCAAGGATAATGTTCTGAATCTCGCGCTGTGCTTCAGACATCTCTCGTTTTGTGAGTGCTTCAGATGCTGATTTGTACTTGCCGATATGCTCCACGTCAGCTCTGACTCCGATCATATCTAACGCGCCTTTATAAAAAGAACGCTCCGTCCGCAAACCGATCAATCGTACTTCAGCAGATGGGTGAATCAGGATCCCATCGCATGTAGAGGCGACGATGTAATCACCAGTGGAGCAGTTAGAGAGGTAACAAAGCACAATACGTCCGGATTCCCTAAAGTTCAGGATAGCATCTGACATCTCTTGAAGTTGTGCAATGCCGTAATCACTCCCGTTGATACGAATGAGGACACCAGCAATATCGTCGTCCCATTTTGCTATCGGGAGAACCTCTTTGAGGGAGCGCATTGATAGATCAAGAAACATACGACGCCGGGGCAGCGGTTTCGTTATAGGTGTATTGGAAAAGTGGAAATAACCGACCCCGGTTTGTGCTTCTCGGTTTTGATCAAAAGCGTTGTCAGTGCCGAATCCCCAATTCCCGATATTGATACCAAAACGGAGGTCGAAACTTAAATCGTTATTTACAGCACCGCGGAGCATGAGTTCACGAATCGGACGGACCTCTAAGGCGTAACGAAAATCTAACCCTTCCACGCCTTGTGTCTTCTGCATATCAATGGAGAGTGTTGTCCGCCATGTTCCGGGACGGAGTGCCAATCCGAGTTCATAGGTGCGCCTAAGTTTTTCTATAAGTAGCGTTGGTCGATTCAGATCGCGCGCCATCGCACCGATTGAGAAGTAGCGACGTCGGTACATCAAACCGAGCGAGAAAGATCGAAATTTATCGTAGCCTTCGTCGTCCGAATTCATCCAACTGTAATTTGTACCCCAATAGAGTCCGTTCCCTAAGTGCCGCCCACCGGAAAGTGTGTAGCGAGTGAAATCGATATCAGCGTCAGCAGTAACAAATTCCATGCCGAAACCAGCACCCGGAACAGCAAGGAAGAAAGCATCATCACCTACCCCATCACTCTGATATGTTCGAAGGTAGTATAGATTTAAACCGTGTCCTGTGCCGAGTCCAGCTGGATTAAAAAAGGTCGCTAAGGCATCATCGCTCGTTGCGATGGAACTGGCGGGTAAGTGGGTGCGCGCTTTGGGCGGTGCGCCAGCAGCACAGAGCGTACTCATCCCATAGATGAATGCTGCCGAGATAACAGCCTTCCTGATGTATGCCACATATTTGTTATATGGAGGGGTACCAATAAATATGCTTCTCATAATCAATACTATAGAATACCACAGAAAGGCGAAAATTGCAACAAAAACACGCTAAGTGCGTCGGGCATATTCGGGGAACAGTTCATCATGAATGTCGCTGCATTGCTGGAGATGGATTCTCCTGTTCTCATCTGCAGTGTCAACCATCGTTGGGAAAAACATACCCGCGCCGGTGTCGATTTGGTACCCGCCAGCTGAATGGACGCTCAGATATTGGTGCAACGTCTCTAAATCTTGTTCGGTTGTGCAATGTTGGGTGCAGTTCATAGTGAACATCCGTCGTCGCGTGCCCCCGCCAAACGATGCGTGATAGGTGTCATGATTGAAAATCACGACATCGCCGGGCGTGGTCTCCAGAGCGATACTGGTTGGAAAGTCGCGAGGTGAGATGCCGTAGAGTGTTTCTGATTGATTCGGATCAATTTTCTGTGCTCTGACAAAATGGGAAGGGTTTTGGCTGCCCGGAATGACGCGTAAGCATCCCGTGTCTTTCGTCAGGTCATCGAGGTAGAAAGTTACTTTGCAAGCGAAGAGTCTGCCCCAGCTTCCGTCAGGATGCCAACCGGTGTCCCCCGTGTAATAATTGCCATCGCCACCAGCGTAGTTGAAGTCCTCACCAATCACGCCACCGATAAGTCCCTTGACCCGTTCATCATCAAGCAGAGAACAGAGCCGCGGACGATGCTCGATCGGACCGCCAAACATTGTACGACGTGTTCCATCATGGTCTTTACCGCCTCCGAACTTCTGAATTGTAATTTCAAATTCTTCTGTAATCCATTCTATCTCGGTTGCGGAAAACATGCTCGGTATTGCGAGGTAGCCGAACGTGTTGAAAAAATTCACCTGATGTTCTGTTAGTTTCATTTTTTTAATTTTCCTTGTTGTTCAGACTACTCCCAACGCGCCCAAACATTTGGTGTAACATGCCCTTCATCCGTGTAAGGATCCTCACCAGCGACAGTGATAATCCCGCGGTAATTCCGTTGCCCTTTCCACCCTAACCACGATGCTGTTGAGCAGTAATGGCTTACAAGGATACGTCGGTACGTATTGCTGCGATTCTTTTTCGAGCGGTGTAAAAGGTAGCCGTTGAAGAAAAGCACACTGCCGGCTGACATCTCAATCGGAGTTTCGTTAGTGTCATCAAAACCCACGGCTTCGTGACAACTATCAAATTCATGGCGTTTATTGTGCGGCACGCGGTCATAGATTACACCGGAACGGTGGCTATTCGGCAGCACCCAAAGGCATCCGTTTTCAATTGTGGCATCATCTAAGGTAATCCACACCCCGATAAGTGAGCGATCTCGTGTCGGAATTGGGTGTTCATCTTGATGCCATGGGTTGCCAGTGTGTCCCGGTACTTTGCTCAACATCATCGACTGCATACATTTTACACCGCCATCCCAAAACGGGATGTGTGCCCCGACAATTTCACGTAGGACCTCACAAATCCGCGGATGTTCAATGTAACGCAGGACGAGTGGACTAAAGACGTGTGGTTCACCGACACACATGATTCTATCTAACACCTCCATTTCGCTCGCTGTCTCAGGCATTGGTGGAATTGCGTCGCACGGGTAATCCCCACGAAAGACTTTCAGCATCTCCGCCTTCAACGCGTCGCATTCTTCCGATGTAATCATATCTGGAAGCATTAAATATCCATCGTTGATGTATGATTTTGCCCAAAGGTTAGGTTGTTCTTGTACCATTTCATATCCTTTGCAATGTGGTTTAAAACCGCACCTTACTCTGCTCGAATGATCCGCCATGTCTCTGCTTCGTTAGCGAAAACTAACATCACTTTGCCCGATGTCTGTTTAACCTGTTCATCAGTTTTCGCGACGTATTGCAGCGTGTAACCGCCCGTTACGACTGCGGTATCATCAACAATGTTCGGATGAATGTTGATGTCGGTTAGTGTCATGTCAATCTGATGATAAGTCTCAAAGAATTGTGATGCCTTGGTTCTAACGTCTTGATATGTGCGCCCATTCGATAGATATGTCTCTGAGAAACAGGACATAACCTGTGCGAGATCAGCTGTATCATAACCGAGTTCATATCGGTTTAAGATGCGCTGAATGCTCTCCTTGGTTGTCGGTTCAGTTTGATTTTTACCTGTTTGCGTTTCAGTCGGCACGGGATGCCCGACTGATTCAGGTGGAATGCCTTGTACAATCTGTTTAAGGGTGTGTACCTCCGGCGCAGCATAACCCCAAACTTCGAGTTCCATCACCCGCGCGATACCTTCCACTTCGTATACAGGTCTTTTACCTGCCATGTGTTGATAGTTTCGGACGGTGTCGTTTGAGGACACCGGGACAAGCCTTATTTTACTTGCAATTAGACGTTGTCGAATTTCATGAACGCGTTTACCTTTGGTGTTATTTCGCGCCGTATACTGCTTGTCTCTCGTATCACCTGAAGGGATAAGTCCCCAACCGGTGCCGTGCCAATACTCAATTCGGTAATCCTTTATCCCGAATTGTGGTGCTGGATATTTCTCGGAGTCGATTGTCCATACAACAATCTGACGAATGTCAACCGGTTTAGCAAGCGTCACAGCCACGTAAGGACGCTTATTCAGGTCCGAAGTGCGGAGGTGTTCTAAACTGCTGCCCCAACCGCTGCCTTCATCCCACGTTTCGGAGGTGGTGTCGCCATCAATTACCTCTTCGGCGCGGTGGTTTGGAACGGATTGTGAAGCATCCGCAGTCGCACCGTTTCGACTGAGTGCAAAATTGATAAGCGGTGGTGGTGGTTCTAAAAGATGTTCCTGTAAAGTTTGCGATTTACAACCCGTTATCGCAAGTAAAAGCATCAGGCATACAAAATACACACGAAGCATCGTCAACCTCCTTTTTCGTTTCACCGTAACACTGCCAAGCGTCCAAGGACCTGCGCGGTCTGTTCTCCGGCGACAGCCCGTATTTTGTAAAAATAGACACCGTTAGCGAGTAGCACGCCATCGTCATCTCGTGCATCCCACATAAACTCGTTATAACCCTCGTTTCCAGATGCCTCTTTCAAAATTTTTACCTTCCGTCCGGATGTTGTGTAAATTGTTATAGAGACTTCATCTGCGTCCAATGATAACTGATAGGTGAATGTTGTTTCTCGCTTCAAAGGATTCGGGTAGTTGTGAATGTCCCAAATCCTGAACGCGGTTTCCTCTGGCGAAAAGTCTGTCTCGTGCTTTTGAAGGGTCCGATAGTCGAAATCTGTTAACCAAGCGACTTCTGCGTTTAAGGTATTTAGCAACTCCGCTTCGATCGTTTGATGCGAATATCCGAAAAGTGGAATATATTCCTTAATCGCTTTGATGTGCGGTTGTATCGATTTTGAAAACTCAGTAGCGCTTGTGAGTTTGGCGCGGATGACCTCTTCTGTATCCGGTTCATAGCCGAGTGCTATCGCTTCCACTAATTTAGCGCGACTTTCAAATAATAGCACCCACAACTCCATCAAATGAACCGCGTCGCTTAAGTCTTCAGTTGCCTCAAGGTCAAAAGGCGTTGCGATTTCGCTTGCTGCCCGTATCTCGTTTGCGGCTTGCTGTTGCGGTGCCAAGAGTGCGGTGAAACGGTTTGCGGCAAATTTAGCAATTTCCAATTCAGGGATAGCCAATGTATCCGCTACAGCCCGCTGTCCAATCAGTGTCCAGAATCGTGTTGCCAGTCCTGCAGAACCGCTTCCGTAGGTGCCCCCTACGGTTAGGGAGCCGGCGTAGTCTGAAAAATAACTCGCCATATTCCATCCATTTACCCGTAAACCGTTCAAGATATATGGTGCTGCCTCAGTGCCGTATCGTGCTATCAATTCATTCGTAAGGAATTGAAAATAGTCGAGTTCAATGTCCCAAATCAGACGGGCACTGACGAGTCTATCGAGGTATCCTAATCCTTGCGTCGCGCCTTGCACGGTAAACCCACCTAACCCGATAACTTCAGGATTGCTGGCAAGTTGCTGCACACCTTGCACGAACAGATCACTCTCCAGCATCCAGAACGGCATGACCTCTTCCACTTCGTGTGATAGGACTATGAAGCGGTGCCCCATTTCACCGAGTGCCCTGATTTGTGGGATCGGTACCCCCCCGCATTTGCGACCGGTTCGCCGTCCGCACCCCACTTTCGCGAGAAGATAGTCCCTTTCGGTAACTGCCGTGCATAGACACCTGCGGCATCTTTCAGCCAACTGCTGTCATACCCGGAGATATAGAATTTAAAATCAGGACGGACCTCTTGTGCAGCGTTGATAATCGTAAAGTAGACTTGCCAGAGTTTCGCTTGTCCCTGCTCCGTTCTATCCCCACAATCCGGGCAATCGCAAGCCCGTGTTTCGTGTCCCCACGACCTGAGATGAAAACCAGCGAGTGTAGGGTAGGTACGTACAATCGCCTGAACGAGTTCTTTTGCCAGTGTGTGAAATTCGGGTTTAGACCAGCAAAACGGTCGGTAAGATACCTCGTTCCGCGACGCACCGTACAGCACCGCCGGTCCGAGGACATCAGGACGCTGCTGAATCAGTGCCTCTGTTGGTTCGCCGGTTACGTACATAAAGAGATACGCATCAATACCACGTCGTTTGAGCGCGTTAAATCGATCCTGTAGGATTGCGATGCGTTTCCTGCCGGTGTGCTATCGGTTCGTCTTGCCATGCTTCAAATGCCGGTGTTTCAACGTATTTAAAAGCAGTCCCGAGTCCGTCTTCGATACCCGTACCTGTCCAAACGCCTTCGCCACCACTCATATTAATCCGATGGCGTGCCAGCCAATCCGGATTTTCTATCTCTAACACTGCACGCACCGGGTAGAACGGAGCCGATGTCTCGTCTATAAACGGCACAAGTAAAGCCTTCGCTTTGGCAACTGCCATCTCTGGATGCACGGGTGTTAAGTCGGTTAACGCCGTGATACATTTCTCTATGAAGGCGTACGCACCATAGAGAATGCCCCGTTCGGTGTGTGCTGTCACCACAATAACGATTTCAGTACCGGACCTCGACTGTTTTGATACGATAGCCTTCATGTCCAAGTTCTTCTCCGAGCGTAAGTTCTACATTCGCTTGTAGTCCGGCAACCGTAGGATTCGATTCGGGGGGTGCCTAACACGATCACTGCTGGCGTTTCTGTCTGTTGTCGGTTGGTTTGAATATCGAGTTTAGCACCTGTGAATTGCTCGATAAAGGTCTGGATTTCTTCGGCGGCGAACTGTTCCTGTTCTGATGAATTCGCTCCAATCTGGATGGTCGCTCTCGGTTCACCGGACACCGCAATTGGAATTTCATTGCTTTTTGCTGTCACAGCGAACATCAGCATGCAGAGCGCGATAATAAACGTATAAACGTCTTTCTTATATCGTGTTCCGTTTAGAGACCGCAGGCGACGCGTTTTAATGGGCATGTTTACCTTCAAATCCCTGAAAAAAGTAGATGGTACAAAAGGGTTACCACAAATCCGATGACGAATAGCACTCTCGCGAACGGTTCAAGTCTATTTTTTCAAC
>CAXXOQ010000090.1:0-17469 GCA_963664185.2 Caldilineaceae bacterium
CAGGCCCAGGGCCCCCCCGGCATATTGGGGGCCTACGCCCTCGCTCTCCATGAGCCGGGTGATGAAGATACTCATGAAGGCGTCCCGCATCAGGCCGCCGACCAGCATGGCGGCAAACAGCGATGGGCCTGGCAATAGCGGAATACTGGCCGCCGCCACCGCCAGCAGACTGGCCGCGAGCACCAGGAACCCCTGGCGGTTCTGGCGCTGATCCGACAGCAGGGTCAGGGGAATGGTGGCCACCATGCTGGCTATGTGAAAGGTGGACAGGGCCAGATCCGCCCGGCTCTCGATCCAGCCGACATCCCGCAGATACAGGGGCAGGTATCCGAGCGTACCCTCCACACAGGCCCCATACCCCAGCACCGCCAGGCAAATGAGACGGACATCCCGAATCCGCCATACCTGGAGAATGCTTTCCCGCACGCTGGCGGGGATGGCGTGCGCACGGACGTAGGCGATGCCGGTTCGGCGTGGCAGCAACGCCCATATCAGGCCCATCAGGATGCTGGTGCCCCCGGTCAGGCGCAACACATTCTGCCAGCCGCCCAGGGCCGGGGACAGATAGGTGGCGGCGGCCAAGGCACCGGCCATGAAACCAAAGGCCATGCCTACGGATACGCCCCCGTTGGCAATCCCGAGCTGGTGCCGGGGAAACACCTGGGCCCCCGCCTTGTGCAGGTTGATGGGGATCACGGCGGCGAAGGGCCCCACCAGGAAGGAGGTGGCTACCAGAACCGCGAAATTGGGCGCGAAACCGCGGGCCACCCCAAACAGTCCGGCCAGCACACAGCCTGCCACGAGGGAGGCCCGGGCACCGTAGCGGTCGCTCAGACTGCCGCCCAGCACCGAGGCCACAATCCCGGTCAGGGTTTCAATGCCCCAAACCAGGCCGATCTGTACCAGGTTCAGTTGCAGATCCTGGGCGATTTCCGGAAACAGCACGGCCAGGGCCATGCGCGGGGCGGCACTGGCCAGGGACGCGGTCGTCAGCATTAACACCCAGATAGACCACTTGGTGACCACGGCCTGATCGATCACCGGCAACAGGGGAGTGCGTTTCAGAAGTTTCTCCGGTATGCAGGGGCCCACCGCACAGCGGGCAGGAAAAAACCCCGCCGGGACCGGTTCCGCGGGCTGGCCCGGGACAGTCTGGGGGTGGACACAAACCATCACCAGCGAGGCGGGACCATTATGCCATATTCCCGTTGTGCCCTGTGCCCTTTGACCATGTCACGCCTTCCGCTTGTGCGTGATGCGCCACCCCGTGTGTCGGCGATGGTTGATGGCAGCCCTGTATCTGTCCAGGTGGCGGCAGGACCACAGGGCCTGGATCTGATTGTCCTGTACCTTGCCGGGCGTGGGCCGGAATGGCCGTGAGACCTCCAGGCAGCAGGCGCACAAGCCCCCGTTGCAGAAGGGGAAGCCGTTCGTGACTGCCGGTGGCGGCAGCGATCAGGGGACTTCAGGCAGCAGGGCCACTTCCACCAGACGGTCCACATTCAGGACAACCGGCGCCAGGGCATTGATCCGGGTACGCGTGAGGCCCCGGATATGCTCCTGGTTGCGTCGATCCGATCAAGACGGCCTGCACCCTGGATGAACTCGTGGATCAGGGCATCCTGCCAATACTGATTGCTGGTCCGGTTTGCCTTCAGGACGACAAGCAATTGCGCCCTGGCTGCCACCACCTCTTCATCTGTTTTGGCGTGCCATCCCGGCCCGGGATGCCAGAGCACAGTTGCCTTGCGGCAAGTTTCAGCCCGACATGATGAAGCACCATGTGCAGGGAAATTTTCTCCAGCCTGAGGCATGGAGTAGGGTAAAGGGCATCCTGCACCAGGGACAAATCGTTTGCCTGGGTGTGACGGTGCCTGCAAGGTGAGTTATGGCCATTCGTTTTTATCGTCGGATAAGGATTGCTCCCGGTGTCTCGCTGAACCTGAGCAAGTCAGGAGGATCGGTCTCGGTGGGCCCGCGTGGGGCCAAGATGACGGTGGGATCCAGGGGTGCCCGGGTCACCGCCGGTTTGCCGGGCACAGGCATCCACTACACCCGAAAACTCTCTGCGACGGAAACCGGTCGTACGCGACCAGCCCGTCAGGGAACAGGGAAATTGTCCCTGAATTTCTTCCAGCGCCTGGTCACGCCGCCCGATGAACAGAAACTGGTGGAAGGTTGTCGGCTACTCTGCCAGGGCGATGAAACCGCGGCCCTGGCGATTCTGGGGGAGGCTGCACACTTGGCCGATGGCGCGTATCTGGCGGGGTTTCTGGCGTTGCGCCGGATGCAATGGGACGAGGCACTTGCCTATTTGACGGGGGCCTTGGCCCAGGCCGAACACCTGGGACAGTACTTTGCCAAGTATGGCATGCAAGCCCAAACCATGTTGCCGGTTACCGATGAAGTGGTGGCGCATATAGAGCCCAATGAACGTGGCGTACGGCTGGGCTTGGTGGAGGTGTACCAGCGCCTGGACAAACGTCAGGAGGCCATTGCCTGTCTGGAGGAGCTGTACCGCCTGGATGCCAGCGACGTAGTGGTGCGCCTGTCTCTGGCCGAGCTCCTGATGGCATCCCGTCCGGCGGATCAGCGCGCTGGCCAGCGCGTGGTGCAGTTGGCCAGGGATGTACAGAATGAGACCGAGTTGCACGGTGCCCTGTTGCTGTACAAAGCCCGCGCCTTGCGGGATTTGGGTCTTCAGGAGGCGGCCAGAGACACTTTGACCTACGCCCTGCGACGGAAGAAAGATCGTCCGGTGCTATTGCTCAGGGCCCTGCGCTATGAGCGGGCCCAGATCTATGAACGGCTGAATCAGCGCAAACGGGCTCGCTCCGAATACGGGATACTGTATGCCGAAGCACCGGATTACGAGGATGTGGCCCGGAAACTGGGCATGCAGGGAATGCCGTGATTCACGGCATGGTGCCATCCCATTCCCTGTCTGTGCCGCTTGCCAGGGCTGGTGTTCCCTGTTCCCATAGGCCACTCTCTGGCTCTGACAGTACAATGAGGGAAGGTTTCAGCCCTTGCCCGTAAGGTCGCGGGAAAGTTGCCAACATTCTGTAAGGACTGGGGGATATCACCTGTCCCCAGCCGGTTGTCCCTGTATCTCCCAGAGAGGTTTTGCGCTATGTCTTCCCGTAACGTGCTCGATCAAGGTATGGTGTGCGCTCCCCAGCCGTATGCGGTGGATGCCGGGACAGACATTTTGCGACAAGGGGGGAATGCGGTAGACGCGGCCTTGGCGGCGGCCCTGGTGCAAGGAGTCATCGATCCGCATATGTGTGGGCCCGGCGGCTATGTGCTGGTGACGCTGAAGCGTCCGGACGATGACGCACCCGTCGTGCTGGATGCACCGGCCCTGGCGGGGGCCTTGACACGCCCAGACATGTGGGAAGATCGGTACCTGCGTCCCAATCCCATGGGATGGGGCTACTTTCTCCGGGGTAATGTGAACGATACGGGTTACACCTCAATCTGTACGCCGGGCAGCATCAAGGGGATGCAGGCCATGCAGGAGCAGTGGGGAACGCTGCCCTGGCCAGATCTGTTTCCGCCGGCCCTGGAAATGGCCGTGGAGGGCCATCGCATCATGGCCCGCACGGCCAGTGTATGGCAGCGTACGCCGGAAAGTCCGGAGGAGATATCTCCCCTGGACCACATCCGGCGGAATGCCGAAGCCTCGCGCCTTTATCTGAAAGATGATGGCGGACCCTGGCGGGTGAACGACTGGTTCCGCAACCCGGACTATGGCCAGACCCTGGAGCACCTGGCCCATGCCGGCGCCGCAGATTTCTATGTCGGCGAACTGGCGCAGCGCATGACGGCCGACCTGGCAGCCCATGGCGCCTATGTCACCGGGGAGGATTTCCAGAGCTACCGTTTGCCTGAGGTCGAGCCTGTATGCGGTGAATTCGGAGGATACAGCATCACCACCGCGCCGGCACCGCATGGTGGAGCCACACTGGTGGCCATTCTCAATATCATGGAAACATTCCGGGATGAACCCGGCCTGGAACCGTCCTCGCCCCGGTATCTGTATCTCCTGGGCATGGCCATGAAGGCAGCCTTTGCGGATCGGAATCCCCATATGGCGGACCTGCGCTTTGCCGATGTGCCCGTGGACTGGATGATATCTCCGGAACGGGCCCGGTACTGGCACGATGTGATCGCCGCCGGAGAGCCCATTCGGGTGGCCTTTGTGCCCGAAGGGTCCAGGGATACGACGCATGTCACCACGGTGGATCGCACCGGCCTGTGTGTGGCCCTGACGCATTCCCTGGGATCCAGCAGCGGTGTCATCACACCGGGCTTGGGCTTCATGTACAACAATTCCATGATCAATTTTCATCCTCTGCCCGGTCATCCCAATTCGATTGCGCCCGGCAAGGGGCGCACGACCGGGATGGCGCCTGCCATCGTATCGCAGGGGAATCAGCCCATCCTGGCCTTGGGGGCGCCGGGTTCGACCCGCATCATCACGTCCGTGGCCCAGGTGATCCTGAATGTGCTGCTGTGGAACATGGATGTGGCCACCGCGGTTCATGCCCCCCGCATTGACTGCCAGGGCGACGAGATTCTGCTCCAGGCCCGCATTCCACGGCGCACCTGTGAGGCGATCGCTGCCTGGCATCCGGTCCGGCGCATCGCCTACAGCCATGGCGGCATGGCCCTGGTGCATGCGATTGCCATCGATCCGGCCACGGGACGGGTAACGGGAGGAGCGGATACGGGCACGGATGGCATGGCTGTGGGCGTTCGCTAGTTAGGGGGCAACCCCTGCCCGCGGGAAAGTGGCCGAACCTGCTTTGCAGTGAGCTGGCCCATTCTTTCCTGCGGATTTGTTCTTCTGGTTAGAATGTGAGAGCAGAGTCACCCAACAAGGAGAATTCTTCTATGCCGCTGTCGGCGCTGGATCGCAAATCCGTCAACACCATTCGCATGCTGGCGGTGGATGCTGTAGAAAAAGCCAATTCCGGCCATCCGGGCATGCCGATGGGCATGGCCCAGGCGGCCTATGTGCTGTGGACAAGATATCTCCGGCACAGTCCGGCCAACCCGCAATGGGAGGATCGGGATCGCTTTGTGCTGAGTGCCGGCCATGGTTCCATGCTGCTTTATGCGCTCCTGCATCTGACCGGCTATGGAGTTTCCCGGGAAGATCTGAAGCAGTTTCGGCAGTGGGGCAGTCCCACGCCCGGACATCCGGAGTACGGTGACACGCCAGGGGTCGAAACTACTACGGGACCCTTGGGCCAGGGTTTTGGCAATGGCGTGGGCATGGCCTTGGCTGCGGAGTGGCTGGCCGCCCGCTTCAACCGGGAAGGGTTTCCCGTCGTGGACCATTTCATCTACGGTATCGTCAGCGACGGGGATCTGATGGAAGGTGTGGCCAGTGAAGCCGCCAGCCTGGCGGGACACCTGCAGCTGGGGCGGCTGATCTATCTGTACGATGACAATCGCATCACGATCGACGGCGGTACGGATCTGAGCATGTCCGAGAACTGGGCGGCCCGGTTTGAAGCCTATGGCTGGCATGTGCAGCAGGTGGATGGCCTGGATGCCGACGGGGTGGCGCAGGCCCTTGCAGCGGCCCAGCAGGATACCCGCCCCAGTATCATTGGCTGTACCACAACGATTGGCTATGGCAGTCCGAACAAGGGCGGCACATCCGACTCCCACGGGGCGGCCCTGGGGGCCGAGGAAGTGGCCCTGACGCGCGCGAACCTGGGTTGGCCCGACACCCTTTTCTGGGTGCCGGAGGAAGTGGCGGCGCATATGGGGACGGCCGTAGCCAAAGGCCAGGAACTTGAAGCCCGCTATGCGGATCGCATGCGGGACTACAGCCAGGCCTATCCGGCGCTGGCAGCCGAATGGCAGCAGGCAATGCAGGGCGATGTCGCGCTGCATTGGGATACAGTGCTGCCGGTTTTCCCTCCCGGCCAGGGGGATGCCACGCGCAATACATCGGGCCTGGCCCTGAATGCCCTGGCCGAACATGTGCCCCAGCTGATAGGGGGCAGTGCGGATTTGGCCGGGAGCAACAAAACGGACCTCAAGGGTACCGGTGACTTTTCCGCGGCGGACCGCCAGCAGCGCAACCTGCGTTTTGGGGTCCGGGAACATGGTATGGCTTCCCTGCTCAACGGCATGGCCCTGCATGGGGGCCTTATCCCCTATGGGGGTACCTTCCTGGTTTTCACGGACTATATGCGCGCCAGCATGCGCCTGGCGGCACTCATGGGCCTCCGTGTGATCTATGTTCTCACCCACGACAGTATTGGGTTGGGGGAAGATGGACCGACGCACCAGCCGGTGGAACACCTGGCCGCCCTGCGGGCCATTCCCAACATGACCCTGATCCGCCCGGCAGACGGCGCGGAAACAGCCCAGGCCTGGCGCGCGGCCGTGGAGAACCGCACCGGCCCTACGGTACTGGCCCTGACCCGACAGACGGTGCCGGAATGGGATCATGCGGATGACCGGTTCGGTGCCGCCACCGGGCTGCAGCAGGGTGCCTATGTGCTGCATGACACGGGGGCGTCGCTCCAGCTTGTGCTCATTGCCAGCGGCAGCGAAGTGGCCATCGCCATGGAAGCCGCCCAACAGTTGGCGGAGCAGGATGTAACCGTCCGGGTGGTCAGCATGCCCTGCTGGGAATTCTTCAGCCAGCAGGATCAGGCCTATCGGGATCAGGTTTTGCCACCGGCTGTGCCCCGCATCGCGGTGGAGGCCGCCTCGCCCATGGGCTGGGAACGCTGGGTCGGCAACGATCCGGCCCGGGGCGCCGTGATCGGACTGGATCACTTTGGCGCCAGCGCACCTTATGAACGCCTGTACCAGGAATTTGGTATCTCGGCCCAGCATATTGTGGCGCGCGCCCTGTCCCTGTTGCGCTGAATATGTCCGGTTTCACGTTTGTATCCTCCCTGAACTGGCAGTTCCTGTGGCGTATGGTGCGCGCCACGCGCCAGCACCATGCCCTGGAGCATGCAACCCTGCAGATCCTGGCGGGACAGACCGGGGATCTGGCCGTCCTCGGTGGCTTCAGCGACCCGGGCGGATTTGTGCTTTTCGGCGACCTGGCTCCATCCCAGGTGGAGACGGCGGCAGCGCGCGCCGTGGAGGCCTTGCAGGAAGGTCAGGCCCAACTGGCCATTCATCCCCGCTGCGGCACCAATCTGCTCACCCAGGCCGTGCTGTCCCTGTGCCTGGCATGGACCGTGTGGGGTGCCGGGCGCCGCGTCTCACTGGTGGCCGTGGTGTTGGCGTTGCTGGGCTTTATGGCCATAAACCTGTTTGGCCAGGCTCTGGGGGAGCGTCTGCAGGCGTACACGACTCTGGCGGATGTCCGGGATCGCCAGGTGGGCGAGATCTATGGTATCGAGGTACTGGGACGCCGGGGTGTGCGGGTCTGTGTGGCAGACACACCATGATCTTTCTCTGCAATCGGCCGGATCCCTTCCGCTACCGGCTCTGGCTCCGGGAGCGGAAAGCGGAACTGGACCCGACGATGGCCGACTTCAACTATCAGGAAGTCACGGACCCCAATTTTCCCGTCCGGGAACTGGTGCAGAGCGTGACTGCCATGCCCATGATGTCCGATCGGCGCATTGTCGAAGTGCACGGTTTGCTGGCCCGGCTGGCCCGGCAGCTGGAAGTGGCACGCACCGCAGAGCAGGCCAGGACCGAAGCCCAATTGCTGCTCCAGACCATGGCGAATCTGCCCGCTGAATCCTGGCTGATCCTGACAGAACCGCAGGATGGTTCACGCATTGACTGGAGCCGCCGCTTTCAGAAGGCATGCCGCGGCCTGACACCGACGCTGCAAACACTGCGGGCGGACAGGCGCATGGAGGTCGTGAATCTGGCCCGGCCGGGACCGAAGGATCTGGAACCCTGGATCCAGGAACGGTGCCGGAAAAAGAAACTGGCCTGTGGCGCCCGGGTGATCCGCCTTCTGGCCGAGCGGGTAGGCCATGATCTGCAGATGCTGGATCTTGAACTGGACAAGCTGTCCGCTTATGCCAATGGTACCGACCTGGCCGTACGTGATGTACAGGCCCTGGTCACGGATTACCGGGAGGAGCCTGTTTTTCGGCTGGGGAACGCGGTATTCCAGCAGAATCGGCGCGAGGCGCTGTCCACACTGGCCCAGTTGCTGGAGCAGGGATTGAATCCGATCCAGATCCTGGCTACGCTGGGCACGCAGGTGCGCCTCCTGGCCGCCATCCGGCTCTCGCCCCGCCACTCCGATCAGGAGATTGCCCAGCAGATGGGAGTCAAGCCCTATGCCGTTGTGATGGCCCGGCGCAACGCGAAGCGCTATACCCCTGCCCAGGTGATCACACTCAGTGACATGTTGCTGGAAGCGGACTACGCCATGAAGTCCCAGCCGGATGCGGAACTGGTGCTGGAAGTGCTGATTGGCCGCATGGTCTTTCCCGAGTCCTGGTTGGCCATGGCCACGGTTGGCTGAGGGGCCCGTTGTCGGCCAACCATGTTTCTTTCCCGGCTGCAGCTGACCCACTTTCGCAACTTCCACTATCTGGACCTGGCTTTCGATCGGGCCTTTACCGTCCTGCAGGGACCCAATGGCGCCGGCAAGACCAATCTGCTGGATGCGGTCTGCTATCTCGCGACCAGCCGCTCCCACAAGTCCCAGACGGATGCCCAGTCGATTGCGACCGATGTGAGTCGGGAATCCATTCCCTATTTCCAGATTGAGGGCCATGTGCAGGATGGGGCAGGATTGAGTCAGCTTCTGCGGGTGTACTATGGTCCCCGCGAGTTGCGTGGGCGGGTGGCCAAAATCCTGCAGGCCAATGGCGAACGCCTGCCGGCCCGGAACCTGATGGGACGCCTGCGCGCCGTGCTTTTCATTCCGGAAGATACGCGCCTGGTGTCGGAGGGGCCGGGTGTGCGCCGCCGCTATCTGGATATTACCCTGTGCCAGGTGGACCGGAATTACTTTGATGCGCTGCTGCAGTACCAGAAGGTTTTGAAGCAGCGCAATGCCCTCCTGAAGCAGCTGCGGGCTGCGGGCCATGTATCGGATACCGCACGGGTGACCGCGGAGACCCGCTTCTGGGACGAATCCCTGATCCGGTACGGGGTAGAGGTGACGTATCGGCGGGCACAGTGGTTGCAGCAACTGGTTGCGATTGCCCGTTCGTACCACACGCGCATGACCCACGACCGGGAATACCTGGACTTGGTCTATCGGCCTTCCATTCGCCCGCGGGGCAGTCAGGACGCGAAATGGCAGGAACCGGTGGGCATTACCCGGGAAGAATGGCAGGAATCGTTTGGCCAGCGCCTGCACGACGCCCTGTTCCGGGATTTGGGGCAGAGCGCAACCTCTGTCGGACCGCACCGGGACGATTTCCTGTTCCGGAGCAATGATCTGCTTCTGAGCGAATTTGGCAGCCGCGGCCAGCAGCGGACGGCGGTCATAGCGTATCGTCTGGCGGAGGTAGAGGGAATCCGGCAACAGTGCCGGGAATCCCCCCTGCTGTTGCTGGATGACGTCATGAGCGAACTGGATGATGTGCGCCGCACGACGGTGGTGGAGGTCATCCGTTCTCTGGATCAGGTGATTATGACCACCACAGACTGGTCCCATTACACGGACGATTTTCTGGGCCAGGCCTCCTGCTGGAAAGTCCGGAACGGCACGTTGGTACCCGCGTAACCTGCCGGCACTGCTCTGTCTGGATCCGATCCCCACAGACCGGATTGGATGGGACAGTGGGGATTCTCACGCTGGAACTGCTGCCGGCATGGCTTCGCGCACCACCGCTTCGGCCAGGATCTGATTGGAGGCTATCAGGGGCACGGGCAGATCGCCCTCGGCCAGGACCAGGGGCAGTTCGGTACAGCCCAGGATGATGGCCTCGGCCCCCCGCCCTATCATGACGGCTCCCGCCTGCAAGAGCCGTGCGCGGGGCAGGTGAGCAGGTGCACCGGCCTTGATGCCATCAGGCAGGTAATGATGGGCCGTGTTGCAGGGGATGGCGATAACGTCTGCGCCCTGGTTTTCCAGGCCCTGTATCCCGGCCCGGAGACCGGGCAGGGGATCGGGGCCCTGTTGGAGAATGGCCTCCGTGCGGTCCGGAATAGCCGGGTTATTGTCGATCAGGATGTGCAAGTGTTCCTGATCGGTCTGGGCGGGCGTAGCGCGCACGATGCGGTCAAAGAGATCCACCGTGGCTGCCGGTCCCATCCCGCCCAGGATGCCTACCATGCGTTTCACGATTCGGTTCCTGTTATGAAGACAAACAAGGCCAAGCCTCCTGTCTCCACTGTAGTCCAGATCGGCAGGAACCGACAACAATGGGGAAGGGTTCATGCAAGGAGGCCGACGCTGATGTGCGACAACGCCACACCGGCTGTGCAGAGCATGTACGATGGGAAATGGCACAGGCGGGGGGCCAGATTGGTGTAGCGATGACTCGCTTGGCGCCTACAGGCTCTATTCATCCCTGGCGACTCGGGATGCATCCGGAAAAACAATCTGCAACGGGTTGTGCCCGGACTCTTCCGTCTGTTGTACCAGAGACACCGGAACGGGTTGCCGAAATCGCTGCAGGGCCGTCCGTCCATGGGCAGGTTCCTTGGTCTTGATTCACGGACGACCTTTTGGGGCACCTGGCGAGGACCAGGTCTGTCTTTCATTGGTCCTGTTCCATATCTCCGTGACTGTGGCAGCCAAAGTGGATGGAGCCGCTTCTCCAAGTTCTGCCTGGTTTGGCTTACGCTGCGGCAGCGGGTCGGGTTACCACAGGCACATCCCCTGCCACCATGCCTCGCCGCAGAGTGCCCTGTACCAGGCGCCACCCGGAAGATGGCTGCCCGGTTTGCAAACATCCTGCATCGGGGCGGTGCTACGAACGCTGCAAGTCCCCCAACGGCACAAGGCGTTACGGCATTCCCGTCTGCATTCAGGGTCAAACCACACCGGTGCCCCAGAGGCCCCGGGCAGATGGTTCACGTGCGGTGAAACGTGCAGGCAGGGGTGCCGCTCCCCGCCCAATCCTGTGTCGTCTCCACGGAGACTTGGGTTGTACCTGAAAGCACCCGATCTCCAACCGCACCCGCCGTTGGATGGGCACCTGTGGGTCGCACCGGTTATCCGGTGCTGGGATTCACGACATCTTCCAGAAAGGACAGGGCGGCTTGTTCCGTGCGGTCCGGTCCCGGTTTCCGGTCCATATGGTCCCGCAGGGCATCCGATATCGGGATGCGGTCCAGGTCCAGCTGCAACAGCTCTGTCCGCAGTACCTGCAATCGGTCCTCAGCGGCGGCGGATACGTAGCGGCGGGCACACGCCAGCAAGTTATCTACCCGTTCTTCTATCCGCCCTTCCGCATGCCCTTCCGCATGCCCTTCCGCACGTCCTTCCGCACGTCCTTCCTCGAGTCCTTCCTCGCGACAGGCCGTCTTGAATCTTGTCATGACTTGAACTGCTGCGTCCGCAACTGTTGGATACATAACCATCAAGTCCTCAAACGATTCGAATTTTCGGATATTCCGTTCCAGTATACCACACCAGAACGGGTGCAGAGACACATTGACCCAGCGTATCAGCCGGTCAGCATAGGAGGACGGATCGTCCACCATTGTGACCATGGCCTGAAACACCCTCTGGGCATAGATCGCAAGTTCCCCTATACGATCCTGTATGGTTTCCTGGGGCAAGTCGGGCAGCATCTGTGTCAGGTTCAGGTGATGCTGCCGCAAAATCTCCAGATGCACAAACAACTCTACCAGATTGGATGGCGTGTTCTGTTCAAAAGGGGTATGGAAGAAAAGGCCCACATCCAGCAGAAGTATCTTGCTCCCCGGAAACGCCACCGGCAAATGCGCACTCCCTTCGGGGGCTCCGACGGGGATGCGTCCGGGCCTGTACCACGGCTGTCTGTTCGTATGGACCAAAACCATAAGAATGGGAATCAGGTAGGGAGTCTCCCGAAACCGGCAGTCACGTACCTGCAGGTCATCGATGATGTAACTCTCATAACGCGCCAGGCGGCCAAGCATGTTGTCCCGGTATTCCGCCTGCAGTTCGCCCCCTACCATCAGAACCGGTTTGCCGACATCGTCTGTCACCTGTGCCACCACATCGCTGTACCGTCTCTCCACAGGTTCCGGTCCGGCCGGGTCCGTATCCAGCCATGCCGGCATGGAAACGTGGATGTCCTCCGCCTGTATCGGTTGCTTTATCCCCAGACTTTCATACAGGCCCGGGGCAATCCATTGAATCAGATCAGCGATAAACAGGGGATGTCCTACCAGCATACGGCTGGTGGCGTCATAGTCGTTGCGTACCTGTTCCGGGTCCAGGTCTTCTGCCCGCCAGGGCTTTCCCCGCAGAAATTCAAAGTCGGGCAGGGAGAGAGGGGTGTCTGTCATGCAAGGTACCGTGTCTCCAGATAGCCAGTTTCTGACTTACAGATTATCCTGTAAATGATAGAAACAGATTTTATTATACCTGAATTGTCACAAAATAGCCTATAAATGTATTGTGCAATTCTTGGTTTCCCTCCATTCCCGCTATTGCTGTCAAACCGCCCTTGTCTCCTGGACCAAAGATGGCCTGCCTGTGGGGCATGATTGGCTGGGACAGGTGGGCGCCTGCAGGTGCGGGATACACGGAGGTTCTGCACCCCCGCGACTGCGCCCACCGCCGCGGCCACGTCTTGCCCAAGCAGACCCTTCACAACGTGGCCGCGGAGTGCCGTGGGGATAGATACCGCACAGCACCGTCAGGACGGGGATGACGAGACGAACCCGGTCCGGGGCTCATCCGTTTGTGGTCAGCGCTTGCGCTCCCCGCACAGAGGTTTCAGGCACCGCAAGACAAAAGACCTGGTTCGGCATCAGTTTCCGGGTGCGCCATATGCAGTCCGGGGCTTGGGATATCTGCCATATGCGGAGCGAGTTCCCCACAAGCACATCGGGTAGAGCCATGCCCTACCGTGGAGTGCCCTGTATGTGAGGCCGCCATTCTCTTGGCGGCCTCACCTGCAAACATTCGGAACCGGGACGGTCCCCAAGTCCGGCAAGCCCCTGGCTGCATATGGCGTGCGGAAATTCCCGCTAGGATCCTGTCGCTTCTTGGGGCATGGTGGAACACCAGGATCATTGGGGGCAGGGTGATTTGCTGCCTCATCCGACCCGGGTACGGCCGGATGAGGCCCCGGTAAAGGCCAGCCGCTGTTCCTGTAATGCCTGATGCGGGTCCGACAGGGTGAGCGCCGGATGTGGTACAAGCCGCATGGCTTCATTGCAGACTGGGATGGCTGCCGCAAATCCGCGATCGTGTTGTCTGTCCCGTTCCCCGTCAAGGCAGGGGGCGGCAGGAAGGCCGGAACCTGCCGTGTCCGCCACCTGCGCCGTAGCCCAATACCCTCAAGCTTGATGCCGATCCCCGATCGGGATCACGGTCGAACCGCGTGCTGGCCTGTTACCAAGCGCGGCAGGGGACACATGAGGCCTCAGGGCCTCACATGCATGTCCCCTTCGACGATCCACTTGTAGGTGGTAAGGGCCTCCAGACCCAGCGGGCCGCGGGCATGCAGTTTCTGGGTACTGACGGCGACTTCAGCCCCCATGCCAAACTGTCCGCCATCATTGAACCGCGTACTGGCATTTACGAATACGGCGGAGGAATTCACGGCATCCACAAAGCGTCGGGCATGGGCCATGTTGTTGGTCAGGATGCCATCGGAGTGGTCCAGACTGTGGTCCTGAATGTGGGTGATCGCTTCCTCCAGGGAATCCACGACCTTGATGCCCAGAATCAGGTCCATCCATTCTGTGGCAAAGTCCTTTTCTCCGGCTTCCTGGATGCAGGCGGTATGTGGCCGGCCGTTCAGGGTCGCCATGGCGTCAGGAGTCAGGCGCAGTTCCACATTGCACGTGGCCATGCGGGCCACCACCTTGGGAATGAATTCCGCGGCGATGGCGCGGTGTACCAGGAGGGTATCCAGGGCATTGCACACACTGGGGCGCTGCACCTTGGCGTTCTCAATGACGTTCAGGGCGCCTTCCTGCGCTACGCTTTCATCGACAAAGAAGTGACAGATCCCGATGCCTCCCGTGATCACGGGCATGGTGGCCTGTTCCCGGCACAGGGCATGCAAGGCCCCGCCACCCCGGGGAATGATCATGTCCACATAATCATCCATCTGCAACAGCTGCCGCACCAGATCCCGGTCCGTGTCCTCGATGCTCTGAATGGCCTGCGTGGCCACGTTCACACGTTCCAGGCCGGCATGAATGACTTGCATCAGGGCGCGATTGCTGTGCTGGATATCACTGCCCCCACGCAGGATGACAGCGTTGCCCGTCTTGAGGCAGAGGGAGGCAATATCCAGGGTAACGTTGGGACGGGCTTCGTAGACAACGCCAATGACACCGATAGGGATGCGCCGGTTGGTCAGGCGCAGGCCGCTGGCCAGAAGCTTGCCTTCCTGGTCGGCTCCCACCGGATCAGGCAGGCGCACGACATCGCGGATGTCCTGGGCCAGATTGGTCAGGCGGTCCGGGTTCAGCAGCATGCGGTCCAGAAGACTGGCGGAAAGGCCTGCTTCCTCGCCCCGGGTCATGTCGATGCGGTTGGCATCCAGAATGAGATCATGTTGCCTGTCCACCTCCTCGGCAATGCTGAGGAGGGCATCATTCTTGGCGGCGGTGGGCAGAGTGGCCAGAAAGCGGCTGGCTTGCCGGGCGGCCTGGCCCATCTGCAGGATGTAGGCGGAGAGCTTGTCCATGGTCTTGCGCACAGGGGAATTGGTTTTGGCTACAGCAGAATCATGTCGTTGCGATGTATGGTGGCATTGCCATAATCATAGCCCAAGATCCCGCTGATTTCCGACGATTGATGGCCTTTGATGGCCGCCAGCTCCGCACTGGAATACCGGGTGATGCCCCGCGCGAAGCCCTTGTGTCCATCCACGCTGATCAGGACCGTGTCACCCCGGTCGAAGTGGCCGGCGATGCGGGTAATCCCGGGGGGCAGCAAACTGCGGCCGCGATTCACCAGCGCGTTGCGCGCGCCTATATCCACGACGATGGTACCGGCCGGCACCCCGGTCAGAATGCGTTTCTTCCGGTTCTCCAGCCGATTGCCCATGTCCATACCCGGGAAGAGAGTCCCCAGCGCCTCCTGGGTCTGTACCAGGCGCGGCATGATGTCAGGTTCCAGTCCGGCACAAATGACCGTGTCAATGCCGGCCCGCTGGGCCACCATGGCCGCATTCAGTTTGGTATGCATGCCGCCCGTGCCCAGGGAGGAGGAGGAGGCGCCCGCCAGAACCAGAATGCTGTCGTCAACGCGGGGTACTTCCCCAATGAGCTGCGCCTCGGGATGGATCCGCGGATCCCTGTCGTACAGCCCTTGCTGATCCGTCAGCAGCAACAGGAGGTCTGCCCGTACCATGACCGCCACCATGGCCGAGATGCTGTCATTGTCCCCCACACGCACCTTGGGCGTGGCCACCACATCGTTCTCATTGATGAGAGGCACAACCTTGCAGGTCAGCATTTCTTCCAGCGTGTCCTGGATATTCAGGTAGCTGGTGGAATCTTCCAGTTCGTGCCGGGTCAGCAACACTTGGCCCACACACTCGCCCTGAGCCGCAAAATACCGGTCCCAATGCCACACCAGCCTGGCCTGCCCCACGGCACTGAGCATTTGGCGCGTGCTGCCGCGGGTCGTGGCCGCGTCCGCTTTCAGGCGTTCCAGGCCCGCGGCCTTCGCCCCGGAAGTGACCACCAGCATCTCATAACCGGCATGGCGCAAGTGTACGATCTGGCGCGTCAGGTCCCGCATGAGGGCCTGGTTGAGCGATTCGGAGCCGTCGGTCAGGACCGAGGTGCCCAGCTTGACCACCACGCGCCGGTAGGTGGGGCGGTGGCGTCGGCGGTGCTTCATGCCGAGGTGCGGATAAGAGGCCATGTCGCAAGAGGGGGGTATGCATTGCCTCCGGGTTGCGGGAGGCTTTCGTACAAGTGTACCCTGTCCAGCACGCCTTCGCCGGATAGGCCGGCGTATGGGGCGTGGACCTTTTGCACGGACTGTACGATCAGCCGCCGCTGGCTGCGTGGGATGGACCGGGGCAAACGGCCGATAGTGAAGTGCGGGCGCAGGCGTTCGGATCGGCTCTCCAGTCCCAGGTCCCGCAGCATCCTGTGCAGAGCGGCGTGCAATTGGTACAGCTGTCCCTGTGCATCCTGGACCGCAACCCAGACACCGCGGGGACGGGAGGCATGGGGGAAGACATCGGGATCCCCCAATGGGCAGGGAATGGCCGTGCCGTGAGTCAGGATTTCGCCGGTGTGGGCCTGCAGGGACCGGATTTGGGGTGTTGCCAGGGGACCCAGATAGTGGAGTGTCAGATGCAGGGCGGAACGCCGGACCCAGCGCACGGCGTTCTGCGCCGGACCCGTTGCCAGATCCGTCTGCAGGCGGGTCTGCCAGCGGCACAAAGAGGCAACTGTCTCTGGATCAGGAGGACAGCCCAGGAAGACGGTGCGGGTCTGCGAGGCCATGATGCACTCAGGATCCCTGTTGCAGCAAGCGTCTCAGATCGCGGGCCAAAGCCTGGGCCTCGATATCCGGGCCATAGGCCAGTTCCAGTCTGCCGGCCCGATTCAGCACATAGGTCCGCGTTGAGTGATCCACCAGGTAGGGACCTTCGGTGTTGCCTTCCGGGACATTGATTTCGGCAAAGATGCCGTACCGGGTCTTGAGAATTTCCAGATCGGCCGTATCGGCGACATGGACGCCGGTGAAATCCGCATGAAAGGTGGCAGTGTACAGGGCCAGCTGTTCCGGTGAGTCCCGTTCCGGATCAATGGTGACGAACAGCACCTCGATCTCGTCCCGTTGCCGGGCCAGGTGCTCGTCATAGGCCTCTGCGATCTCATACATGATCAGGGGACAGTAATCCGGACAGAACACATACCCGAAGAACACCACCACCACTTTGCCCTTCAGGGAATCGCTGTCAAAGGGCTGGGACTCATGGTCAAGGCCGGTGATAGGAGGAACCTCGCGGGCGGGGTCCAGGTGCGTGCCCTGGTAGGATCCCAGGCCACTGCAGGCGACCAGGCCACAGGCAGACGAGCAGGGGGGCCAACCCGATGCAGCAGGCAGGGCCACCCCCTGAAATCACGGAACGTCAAGATGTTGCCTCGGATGCATCTGGGGATTCCACCTCATCGGGCAGACTTGCTTCCAGCTGCAGCCCCGCACGCCCTGCCACAATGGGCTGATTGCGGCGTGAATTGAGCTGGAGACGCAGGGTACCGTAGCGGTGCAGGGCCAGTTTGGGTACCCGTGACAGTTCATTGCGCAAGGGGGACCAATCGGCGGTCAGTTGCCAGTCCTCATTGAAGAGATAGGCATGGCATGGCTTTTTCCCGGCGCCGTCCGCGGAGCCCGTCAGGGTTTGGAGC
>CAXXOQ010000091.1:0-6268 GCA_963664185.2 Caldilineaceae bacterium
GGCCAAGCCCTTCGCCCATATGCTGTGCCCGAACCATCGACCCGTGCCGGATGTCGAATGGGAATCCCTGCAGGATATGTCATGGCGGACGGTTGAGGTATCCGCCCTGGAACGTGCCCTGGTGGAACTGGAGCGAACCATGAGTCTCCAGATGCCCAGGCACCATCAAGATCTGCTGTTGTCATTCACTTCACGGCACCCCGGATTGGTCCCCTCCTGGAAGTGGAGGGTGTCGCGGAAATGCCTGCCATACGCTGGCGCCTGCAGCAGATGTCCCGGTTGACGGATGTCCGCAGGATGGAACTGGCCGCCATGCTACATGCGATTTGGCCGGAAAGTCGCACCCGTTACCGTGTACCGTAACATTCCAGCCGGTGACTTTGTCTGCCCGCTATGTCAAATGGCAACGAAGTCACTACGGGCATTCATAATGCGATTGCCCTGACTGTATTCTGTCTTCGCCCCTGCAAGACGGGGGATCTTTGGCGGCAACCTTCATGCTAGACTGGAATGTCTTGTGTATGCGTGTGCTTTTACCGACCACGTCAAAGGAGGCTCAGGTCCCATGATTATCGATGCCCATGCCCACGTTTTCCCACGTCTGGGCTCCGACTCAGGGGAGCAAACGGCGGAGACGCAGTTACAGATAATCCAGCATCACGTACAGTTCCATACCCAGGGCTGGCGGCGGCGTCAGGACGGTTCCCGGGCGGATGAATCCTTGCTGACACCGGCGGGCGATGGCATTGCAGATATGCCTGATGTCAGTCTCCGCGTTGCCGGGCATGGTCAATTGGAGTGCACCGTAGATGGCGAAGAATACTATCTGCAGTGGTATCCCTGCTGGTTTCGGGATATGGCAGCGCCTCCCGAATTGATGATCGCGTACATGGACTACCTGGGTGTGGATATGGCCATCCTGCAGCACGACCATATCTACGGGAGCCTCAATGAGATCTTGAGCGACTGTGCACAACGGTTTCCGGGACGGTTCCTCCCCCCTGGCCCAAATCCGTGAGTGGGAGGCCGATCAGGAGGTCCAGCAGGCCAGACTGGAGCACGCCGTTGAGAACCTGGGGTTGAAAGGACTCTATTTCGCGGTGGAGGCGTTGGCCTTCACCAACTGGGTCGATCACCTGGACGACGTCAAGTTTGAACCCTTGTGGGAGACCGTGCGCCGCCTGGACATTCCTGTTTTTCTGGTACCTCTACACAAGTCACAGGGATCGGTACCGCAACTACCTGGAACAGGTCGTGCGGCTGGACCGGTGGGCCAGGGCACATCCGGATATTCGTTGCGTTTTCACCCACGGCATCGAGAGCATCGTCATGCGGCCACCAGGCGAGCGCTTCGATATTCCGGCTGAGGTACTGACCTGCCTCCGGAACCCAAACATGTGTCTGGAAGTCATGTTGCACCTGATGGCGCCAGACACCGAGTACCCCTTTCCGTGGGCCCAGGACATGCTGAGAGAACTGTACGACGAACTGGGACCGGAAAAGCTGATCTGGGGCTCCGATATGCCGGCCGCCGAACGGAGCGTTACCTACCGACAGGCGATGGACTATGTTCGCTTGCATGCCGAGTTCATGTCCGCGGAAGACAAATCGCTCTTTTTCGGAGGCAATGTCGCCCGTCTGCTGGGGTTGGAGGTTGAAGCCTGAAGGATGGCATGCAGATGGTAGCTGGCACCAGGCCAATCCTGGCAACCATCGTGCAATGTCCGGATGTGATCGCATGCAGGGACTCGGCCCTTGCGTTGCCGGGAAACCGAACTGCAAATGCCCATCCTCCGTGCTGTCTATGGTCTGTCATGGGGGTTGAACCCGGAAGCACTGGGCACCATAGTGCGGCAACTGCAGCGTAATCCTACAGTTGCAGTTTGACAATTGTCTTTAATGGATGTTGTGCCGTGGCGCACTTGAAGCTTGGAATCGGGTCTGAATGCCAAGAAATCAGGAATGATTTCCCATGACGCATGTCTTTGCTATCGCACTTTTTGTTCCGAATCCTGAATTACAACTGTAAGTGGCAATGGCCTGGTAACCTCTTGGCCGGATCGTGACTTCCCAATCAAAGCCTGAACTATTGAGGGCAAACAGCCAATGGCCTTCCGCACTCTCCACCAGGCGTGCTTCCATCAGGGCCCGATACGCATCGGGCACTCCCTGTAACCGATATGTCGGGTTCCAGCGCATCTGGAAGCCTTCAGCAAGTTTCGCAGGCCATGATGGACCGAACTCCCGTAGGAATGTCCCATGGCGAACATGGGTATCAATTAGGTTGCCTTTGGGGCCGCCCTGAATCGGGGCAGGTTCCCCATTGCTCTGGCAATAGGCTGTGGGCTCTCCGGTAAAGCTCTCCAGCAAAACACGTTCGTGAAACACGAAACTGCAGAATTTCCGCTCGGGATCCTTCTGGCTCCAGCCAACGCTAAAGTCAGTGGGTTCGATCCATTACCCATGCAAGCGGCTACAGCCTGGGGTCAACGGGCTCACTTTCCAGTGCCAGCACAGCGAAGGCACACTCATGTACCCGATACAGTGGTTCCTGTTCGACAAACCGCGTGAGGCCCTCTATGCCCAGGGCAAACTCCCGAAGCGCGAGCGACCTCTTCGCCGAGAGGCTTCGTTTCCGCAACCGTTCCAGGTTTTCGGGCAAGGTGTACTCGGGGCCGTAAGTGATGCGCAGATACTCAGGGCCGCGGCACTTGACCGCGGGCTGTACGTTGCCGTGCTTGCCCGCCGCAATGAAGTTCAAGGGCTTGACGACCATACCTTCACCGCCTTGGGCGATTAGCTCTTCCCACCAGCGTGTAGCCTCAATCTCGTCCGCAGAGTTCAACGTGACCACGCGGTGTGCGGTAGCCTGAAACAGCGCCGGATCAGCCTGGCACAGGCGTGTGCCGATGCTGAGGTGCCACAGATGGTCCTTGTCTGTGTGCACGGTGCCCTTACTTGCCATGAGATGGAAGGGTGCGAGGCGGATGTCCGCGAGTGAAGTTACCGGCCAGCAATACTTGGCATACGCGTCTCTGTAGCGCTGCGCGAGGTGCAATCTCCGTTCGACTTTGGGCAGGAACGCACTGACATCCACACCGCGGGCCACCGTCCGCTCCAGCAGTTCTTTGGTGGCCGTGAGGCTGGTATGGGCGGCCGTACCAACCGCGGCATACTGCTCACGGAGAAGATCCTGCGCCTTGACCGACCAGGGCATGAGTTCGCAATCCATCACCACCCAGTCGGTCCCCAACTCGTCCCAGACGCCGGCGCCGGTGAGCGCCTGGCGGACGCGATCCAGAAACCGGGCCTCAAGCGCCCGGTCTTCAAAGAACCTTCGTCCCGTCCGCGTATAGCAGATACCGATACCCTCGCCCGCGATGCCGAACCGCCGTTCGATGACGGCAGGATCCTGCCCCACCACGACAATGGCTCGTGAGCCCATGTGTTTCTCCTCGCAGACCACTTGCGACACGCCGTTCCGGCGGAAGTAGGAATACACCTCCGCCGGGTGTTCCAGCCGGTCCGGGAGATCTGAGGTGTCACATGGGGATACCGTGGGTGGGAGGTATACAAGCCAGCGGGGATCCAGGGCAAAACGGCTCATCACCTCCAGTGCCGCTGTCGCATTCTCTTCCCGCACTGCAATGTTGCCGCGCAGGCGAGTCGCCACGACGCGCTTCCCCAGCACGTCATCAATGTCGAGCAGGTGTGCAGCGCGCGCCTCCGCCCGGGCGGAGGTGCGCTGAGGGGTGGTGGCATCGGCCAAGGGCTTTGCCGGCTCATAGTAGACCCGGGCGGCTGGAACCGAAACCAGCTCCAGCTCCGGATACCGGAGGGCAGTCAGCCTGCCGCCGAATACACATCCGGTATCAATATTGATCGTATGGTTGACCCAGGCGGGTTCCATGACCGGGGTATGTCCGTAGACCACCCTTGGCTGGCCACGATAGCTGGCTGCCCAGTTGCCCCGGACAGGGAGCCCGAACTCGTCTGTTTCCCCGGTGGTCTCACCGTAGAGTCCGAAATCACGGACGCGTGCGGACGCACGGCCCTGGTACTCCGCCTTCATCCCGGCGTGGGCCACGACCAGGTCACCGCGATCGAGTACGTAATGACTGATCAGGCTGTCCAGAAACGTCATGACCTGCTGCCGAAACGCGGGAGACTCCCTCTCCAGCTGGGCGAGGGAGTCGGCCAGCCCATGCGAAATCTGCACCCGTCGGCCCCGGAGCTGGCGCACGAGTTTGGCATCGTGATTGCCCGCCACACACAGCGCCACGCCCTCCTCCACCATTGCCATCACGAGTTTGAGGACCTGGACTATCCCCGGACCCCGATCGACCAGATCGCCCAGAAAGACGACCTTGCGCCCCTGGGGATGGATGACAGACAAGCCATTGCCCGCGTCTGGCGCGTCACGGGCCTCCAAGCGGTATCCCAGACGTTCAAGCAGGGCGACGAGTTCGTCGTAGCACCCGTGGATGTCGCCGATAATGTCGAATGGCCCATGCTCGTGCTGAAGGTTCGTCCACATCGGTGCGCGTTCCACGGTGACGGCTTCCACGTCTTCCGGGGAGTTGAGCACAAACACGTACCGGAATCCTTCCCGTTTCAGCCCGCGGAGTGAACGCCTGAGCTGAGCTGCCTGCTGTCGCAAGACATGCGCCCCGAACGACCGGTCGGCACGTTGCTGGTTGCGCTCCCGGCACACGGCCTGGGGCATGTTGAGCACGATTGCCGCGGCCAGGCAATCGTGCTCCTTGGCAAGTTTCACCAGTGACTTGCGGGCTCTGGGCTGGACGCTGGTAGCATCAATGACGGTCAGCCGCCCGGCGCGCAGGCGCGTGGTCGCAATGAAATTGAGTACGGCGAAAGCCTCCGGTGTCGCGGCCTGGTCGTTGGCATCATCGGCCACCATCGCCCGGCAGGCATCCGAGGAAATCACTTCGGTTGGCTTGAAGTGCCGCGCGGCAAAGTGGGATTTGCCGGATCCGGTCGGGCCGATGAGCACGACCAGACATAGCTCGGGTACCGTGATCTTCATTGCGTAAAGACACCCATCTGGGTAGGTGCGCCGTAAGTGGGATGCGCAGGGCCAATAGCCTGGAAACGTACCTCATACCCGCGTCGGCTCGCAACCTGGCGCGACCAGCGCTGGAATTGCTCTCGTGTCCACTCGAAGCGGTGGTCCCTGTGCCTGTACGCTCCCGTTGGCAGCCGATCGAAGAGCACGTTGTACTCCACATTGGGTGTGGTCACGAGGATGGCTTTCGGCTTCGCCGCACCGAACACTGCCTCTTCAAAGGCTGCAAGGCGAGAGGGATCTATGTGCTCAATGACCTCCATGGCAATTGCAGCGTCATAGCCGGCCAGCCGACTGTCCTGGTACGTAAGCGCCCCGTGCAGCAGGGTGATGCGCTCCTGCTGCTGAGGTGACAGGGTATCGAGGTGCAAACGGTTGTGTGCCAATTCCAGCGCCCGGTGTGAAACGTCAAGGCCTGTGACAGACCGAATCCCGGGTTCCTTGAGCAATTCGCGGAGTAGCCTGCCTTCACCACAACCGAGGTCCACCACTTTGGTGGGTCCAAGCGCTCTGAGAGATGTCAACACCGTCTGGATACGCTGTTCAGCCAGTCGGACTGGGGCTTCCAGATCCGCCTCTTCCTGTTCATGCCGCGCCTCAGCGACGGTGGGGTCCCCTTGACCGGTGTCAAGCAGTTGCGCCAGCGTCTGGCGCACCAGGGTACGCTGATGCTTCAGATAACGCCGTGAGATGAGGTTCCTTTCCGGATGGCTGTCTAACCATCCTTCACCGAAGCGGAGCAGCTTGGCTACCTCATCATCACCGACCCAGTAGTGCTTGTCATTGTCCAGTACGGGCAGGAGCACATACAGGTGCACAAGGAGGTCCCGGAGTCGAGACAGCGCGGTGAGGCCTACACTGAAGTACGGGCTGGCACCCCACTCCGGAAAACGCCCGTCCAGGGAATGACCGCCAAGCTCCACGGCATAGCCGAGGGGTTCAAACAGCTTCCTGATGAGGTCGGGCCCCTCTCGGGAGGGTACCACCGGGAGTTGGGCTTCAAGGGGAATGGCCTGATCTGCCAGCGTGGGGCGTTCCTTGCTCCTGCCCGCCAGGGCACTGCCGAACACAGAAGCGATCGCCACGCTCAAATGCGATGACGCAACATACGGACGGTCATTGACATACTGTTCCAGTCGGCCACCCGCTTTCGATCCACCCGACTTGCGGCGGACAAGCCCC
>CAXXOQ010000092.1:0-8099 GCA_963664185.2 Caldilineaceae bacterium
CGATGGTTGCCTACATAGTTCGCCGCACGGTCATGCTGGTGCCGATCCTGATCCTGATTTCGGTCGTGTCGTTTGTCATCATTGAACTGCCGCCGGGGGGACTGGGTTACCTACCATATTGAAAACCTGCGGGCTTCCGGAGTCCAGCTGAACGAAGAAGAGGCGGAGCGCCTGATTGCCATGTACGGCTTTGACGAACCTGCCTGGCAAAGGTACGTTAAATGGATGCGGGGCATTGTGTTCAAGTTCAATTTTGGCTGGTCGTTCCAGTGGGGCAAGACGGTCAATGAACTCCTGTCCGAGCGCCTGCCCCTGACCCTGATGATTTCCCTGATGGCGCTGGTCGTCTCCTGGCTGATCGCGATCCCCATCGGCATATTTTCGGCGACGCACCAGTACTCGATACTGGATTACTTCTTTACCTTCTTCGGGTTTCTGGGCCTGGCCACCCCGCCCTTCCTGCTGGCTATGGTGCTCGCCTGGAATATTTTCAAATATACCGAATTTTCCCCTTTGGGCCTTTACTCCATTGAATACATGGATGAACCCATGTCCCGGGCCAAGTTCATTGACATGCTCAAGCATTTGGTCCTGCCCCTGATCATCATTGGCCTGAACGGCACGGGGGCCCTTATCCGCGTGATGCGGGGCAATCTGCTGGATGAACTGAAAAAGCAGTACGTGATCACTGCCCGGGCCAAGGGCGTGGCTGAAATGCAGATTCTGTTCAAGTATCCGGTGCGCATGTCCATGAATCCGGTCATCAGCACCATCGGCTGGCTCCTGCCCGGCATCTTTTCCGGGGAGGTACTGGTATCGCTCATTCTCGGGCTCCAGACCACAGGGCCTCTGCTGTTGCGTGCGGTGCTGGCCCAGGACATGTTTCTGGCGGGCAGCATTGTCATGATCCTGAGTGTACTCACGGTGATTGGCACCCTGCTGTCGGACATCCTGCTGGCGGCCCTGGATCCGCGCATCCGCTACGAAGGGGCCGCCGCCCGCTAACCGGATCAGGAGTACGGAACAGCGCATGACCGTATCTGTCGATACTGCTGAGGAAGTTCTGATCCCGGGCGTGGCGGAGCAGGACGAAAGCTTTTACTATGCCAGCCAGTGGGAACTGATCTGGTGGCGCTTCCGGCGCCACCGTGTGGCCATCATATGTACGCTGTTGCTGATCGCCATGTATATCCTGGCGCTCCTGCCCGGCTTTTTCAGCCCCTACCTGCCGGCCACACGTTTCGAAAAGTACCAGGAAGCACCGCCGGTGCGCATCCACTGGGCCTACCAGGATGAAAATGGCCAGCGTACGTATACGGCACCCTTCTTTTACGGATTTGAAAAGGTCCTGAACAAGGAAACCTTCAAGTACGAGTTTCACCCCATTACCGATGCCCGTTACCCGGTACGCTTCTTTGTATCCGGGCAGGAGTATACGATCTTCCGGGGTGTCACGGCGACGCGCCATTTCCTGGGCTCGGTGGAAGATGCGCCTCCCCTCATGCTGTTTGGTGCCGATCGGCTGGGGCGGGATCTCTTGACCCGCACGCTGTATGGTGCCCGCATATCGCTGTCCATTGGTCTCATTGGAGTCGCGCTCAGCCTCATTCTCGGTGTGGTGCTGGGGGGCATTTCGGGCTATTTCGGGGGTGTGACGGATGAGATCATCCAGCGCCTCATCGATTTTCTGATTTCCATTCCGGCGTTACCGCTGTGGATGGCCCTGTCGGCAGCCTTGCCGCGTGACTGGCCGGTGTTGCGTACCTATTTCGCGATTACGATTATTCTCTCGATCCTGGGCTGGACGGGGCTGGCCCGGGTGGTACGGGGCAAGTTGCTGGCCCTGCGCGAGGAAGACTATGCCATGGCCGCCAAGGCGGCCGGCACGAGCGAATCACGGATCATTTTCAAGCATCTGTTGCCGGGATTCACCAGCCACCTCATTGTGACCGTCACCCTGCAGGTGCCGGGCATGATTCTGGCGGAAACCGCCCTGAGTTTCATTGGCCTGGGCATTCAGCCGCCGGCGGTGAGCTGGGGCACCTTGCTGCAGGACGCCCAGGATATCGTCGCCATCGCCCAACATCCGCATCAGCTGATTCCGGCGGCATGGGTTATGGCCGCGGTGCTGCTTTTCAATTTTGTCGGGGATGGCTTGCGTGATGCAGCGGATCCCTATTCCGACCACTAAACGGAATCCCGATTGCCATGACCCAATCTCATCCCGATGACCTGTTGCTGGAGGTCAAGAACCTTCAGGTGCACTTTTTCCTGTACGAAGGGATTGTTCAGGCGGTCAACGACGTATCCTTTGACGTCCACCAGGGACGCACCCTGGGGATTATCGGGGAAAGCGGATCGGGCAAGTCGGTCTCGGCCCAGTCGGTCATGGGCATCGTACCCAGCCCGCCGGCCAGGATGCTGGGGGGCGAAATCATCCTGCATGAGCAAAAGGCCGCCGACATTGAGGATCTGGTCGATCTGGCCCAACTCGATCCGCGAGGACCCGAGTACCGCCGCATCCGTGGGGGGGATATCGGCATGATATTCCAGGAGCCCATGACCTCCTTCAGTCCTCTGCATACCGTAGGCCAACAGATCAGCGAAGCCATCCTGTTGCACATTCCCGGGGCGACGACCACCTCGGCCCGGGAGCGCACCGAGGATCTGCTGCGCAGGGTCGGTATCCCGCGGCCGGACCGGGCTGTGGACGCCTATCCCCATGAATTGTCGGGCGGGATGCGCCAGCGCGCCATGATTGCCATGGCCCTGTCCTGCGATCCGCTGCTCCTGATTGCGGATGAACCCACCACAGCCCTGGACGTGACCATTGAGGCGCAGATCCTGGAGCTGATTCAGACGCTCCAGGCGGAACTGAATATGGCCATCATCTACATCAGTCACGATTTGGCGGTGGTCGGTGGCCTGGCGGATGAAGTCATGGTCATGTACCTGGGACGGGTCATGGAACATGCCACCGCGGAAGCCATATTCGACGAGCCCCTGCATCCCTACACCAGGGCGCTCTGGCAATCCATTCCCAAGATTGATGGGCCCCTGGAGCCGCTGGTGCCGATCGCCGGCAATATCCCCAGTCCCTTTGCCACGCACCAGGGCTGCCCCTTCTTTGCCCGCTGCACGGATCGCATACCGGATGTGTGCGATGCCTGGATACCACCGGCCATTGAAGTGAACCCGGGCCATACCGTGCGCTGTTTTCTCTATACCGACGATCACACACCCGATGTGGCTGCCTCTGCGGACCAAGCTCCGGAATCTGCTCATGCCTGACAACGGTAACCTGCTCGAAGTCGCCGAATTGTGCAAGTACTTCCCCATCAAACAGGGATTTCTGCGCCGTGTCGTGGGATATACCAAGGCGGTGGACGATGTATCCTTCCAGGTGGCGGCCGGCGAGACCCTGGGTATCGTAGGGGAATCCGGCTGTGGCAAGACCACCCTGGGCCGCACCATTCTGCGTCTCTACGATCCGACGGCGGGTGCCATTCGCTTCCATCTGGATGATCGTACGCTGGCGGTGGAAAATCTCGCCTCCGACGAGAAGAAGCTGTTCCGGCGCCGGGCCCAGATGATCTTCCAGGATCCCTTTGCCTCCCTGAATCCCCGCATGAACATCCTCGAAACCGTGGGGGAACCGTTGCGGGTCAATGGCGTAGCCAGCGGGAGCGAACTGGAAGAACGGGTCGCCCGCATCATTCAGCAGGTGGGTTTGCGGGTGGAACACCTGCGCCGTTATCCGCACAGCTTCAGCGGCGGACAGCGTCAGCGCATTGGTATCGCCCGGGCCCTGGTCGTGAATCCGCGCCTGGTGGTGGCCGACGAGCCCGTGTCCGCCCTGGATGTCTCCATTCAGGCCCAGATCCTGAATCTGCTGCAGGAACTCCAGGTCGAGTTTGACCTCACCTATCTGTTCGTCTCCCATGACATGAGCGTGATCCGCTATATCTGTGATCGGATTGCAGTGATGTATGCCGGCAGGCTGGTGGAACTGGGCCCCAAGGAAGATCTTCTGGATCGTCCCCGCCATCCCTATTCGGCCATGCTGCTGGCCGCGGTGCCGCGCACGGCCAAGGGGGCCCGCGGCAAACGTTTGATCACAGCCGGGGAACCTCCCGATCCGGCGAATCTGCCCCCCGGGTGTGTATTCCAGGCCCGCTGCAAGCATGTCCAGGATATTTGCCGTACCGAGCCCCCCCCTGCGGTGAACCTCAGCGATCGGCATTTCGCGCTTTGTCATTTTGCGGACGAGCTGGAACTGGAAGGCATTTCCATGGCCCCGGTCACGCTGGAGGCCTGAGGGATCCGTTCGTCATGTCGCGCCTCAACCTGGAACCGGTGCCCGTACACCATTACCTGCTTACCTACCTTTACGTGTTTACGGCGGGGGCGATGGCCCTGTTCTGTGCGTTTGTGCTGCGGGACACCTACCGTTTTGTGCTAATCAATCTGGAACTGCACCGCTATACCATTCACGCCAATGTGATCATGGCTTCCGTCCTGCTCATGGGCATAGGATGCCTGGTATTCCTGGTGGCGTCGGAACACTACTTGCGGAAGGCTCCCAATACCTTCACGCAGTTTGTCCGCTTCCTGCGTCTGGGCGCATATCCCCTGCTGCTTGCTGGTTTGGCCCATCTGGTCCATACGGCTGTGGGGTATGGGGTACATCAACAATATGTGGATGCGATGCGGCTCAGCGCGGGTCTGGCGGAAACGTTGTTCGGGTTGCTGGTGGGATTCCTGGGCTTCAAGGTGCAAGGACACCGGCTGCTGGTCTAGGCGAAGCCGGTGCACTGCAGTTAACGGGATATTTCCGGGAAGTTGCGGGACATCGTATCAATCAGGCCCCTTTGCCTGCAGGAGTTCCCGCAAGAGGATACGGGGATCGGCCTGGGGGGAACTCTGTGTCAGGACTGAGATCAATCGCACAGGGTCGGGCCACTCCGCCCTGTCCCGCTGACTCAATTCCTGCCGTAGCCAATGCTGGCTGTCCGTGTCCAGAAAGGGAAAAGCGCATTGCAACAACATGGCAAGGGCGCCTTCTCTTTGCCCTTCCGCATAAAGGAGAGCATCCGGGTGAAATTCGGCCTGGTTCTGTTCGTCCCACAAGTGAAGGGTATGGGCTTCGTCTTGCCCCAAATACCAGAGAGCCTGCAGTAACGGACTGTACCAGCCGGACAGCCGAGCCATGGTACCCATGAGCTGCGGACTCACCAGTTCGTATTTCCCGGAAGGTGCCAGGTGCCAGCCCTGAAAGAAGTCAATGCCGGCATAGTCGTGGGGATCGTAGATCCAGTATTCCGGGATCTGCATATTCTGGTACAGACGCAGCTTGTCCTGTATGTCGACTTGCCATGTCGTGGCAGAGACCACTTCCAGGATCCAGCAGGGCAGACCATGGATGGCCAGGTCGATCGAGTTGATGGAGTTCGTGTCAAAGGTATGGGGCCAGATACCCACATCGGCCGAGGCTCGATCCGTGTATCCGGTTGTATGCACATGGGAGGTTTGCAGGTTGTGAAACAGGGTGTCACCGACTACGGTGCCCGGTAGATTTCGGTATGCCAGCCAGCTGTGAAGCAGACGTACCATGGCGGCAATGATTTTGAGATGCCAGGGGCTGGGCATGAGGTGAACCCCTGGTGCAATGTCAAACGGGTTGGAGGTAATATCAAACTCCAGACGCCCCGGCGGCCACTGCTCCGGTGGCACCGTGATGGGAGCCGTTTCCCCTAGCGCCATGTGCACAACTCTCTGGCATACATAACCCGACAAACGATCCTGCCACGATATTCGTGTCGCTGTCAATGCTCCCGGTGCAGAGAACAGATGCCCGAAATCGGATGAAATTCCTGTCCATCTCTCCTGCATGAAGCCATACCCCCGTTCTTCACTCTGCCCATGGGATGCAGAACGGAGGCATTGCCTGTCGTGGGGGACAATGCAGTGGAACTGAAACCCAATCCTGGTGCCTGCCATGCCTGCTATTGGCCACAGCACATAGGGCAGGATTGGCGATTCATAAGACCAGGTGCTGCGGGCATGATCCGGTTGGTTTGACTCCCATGCGCCGGGACAGGGATGTGAGCCGCTGAAGACGGCTGCGATTACCCCTGCCGCGTTGCGCCTGTATTCGTCTGCGGGCACAGTGCAGCTGCACGTTCGGCAGCCTGCACGATAGACTCAAGTTTCGTCTGAATTTCGGGATCAAGCTCTTCATCAGGGACGAATTCCGCCAGTTCGTAGAATGCCTTCTTGCCCATCAGGTTCGGCAAGCCCAGCTTGCGGAAATAGGCCTGGAAGAGTGGTGCCAGGAATGCGTCGCTGGCCTTGATGTCAGGGCTCCAGGGTGACTCTCTGCCCAATGTCTGTAGGGCCCTTTCGATCTCGGCGATGGACTGTTGCATTGCCTCCCGCCTCCGCTCCGATTCGCTCGTCCAAAACAGCGATTCAGGGTCTACATCGTTGATGGCCGAAGTCGCAAAGGATTCAAGCGTAGCCCGCGTGCAAATATAATTCTCAATTTCCCGGCGTTGCCACATGAGAAGCGTAATCGGGGAAATGTCCGGTGGCGGACGGTCCAGGCGATCAAACAGGGCAATACCCTGCAGATGGGGAAGCGCTTCCCTCAAACCATGAAAGTGACGCCGGACTGCGTTGGGCTGGTCACTGACATAACGTACAAATGGTCTTTCCAGTACCTTGACAGCCGCACCATAATCCAGACGCCTGGCGAGGGCCTGAAGTACAGCCAAATCCGTAGAACCCTCAAGATAAAGTACCCAGCCGGTCTGCTCGGCTTGATAATACTGCTCAAAGCCGATTTCGTTCAGTGCCTTCAAAACCTGGGAACCGAGACCGTCAATGCGATGGGGAACCCCCACGAACGCAACCACCAGATCCTTGCCGGCTGCTTCATTGAGAAGCACTTCCGAGTGACTGGCCGCTATGATCTGGCTACCGCTTTCCCGCGCTACCTCGGTGAGCAACCGATAGGTTTGCCGCTGACGCAGGATCTCCAGGTGGGCATCGGGCTCGTCCAGCAACATGACCGTACCAGGATTTGCATACATGTAGGCAAGCAGCAGCAGCGTCTGGTGCAGTCCGCGTCCAGCGGACGCAAGGTCAAGCCTGATCCCGCCTTCCTGGCAGGTCATGACGATCTCGCCCCGCCCTTCCACGTATTGCGGATCAAGAAGATCGGCCCCAAAGAGGCTCCGAATCTGATGTGTAATTTTTTGCCATGCCGCGGGATTGTCCTGAAATACGCGGAAGCAGAGATTGCGCAGCACTTCCGCCATTCTTCCTTCGCCTATGCGAACGTTGATGGCTCCACTGTCCAGTCGCGTTTCCTCCGCAGCCAGTCCTGACATAGGAGGCAAGAAGGCGATTTGCACTTTTTCCGCTTCGTCAGGGACAGGCATTCGGTCAGATGGTGGGGTCCCCGGTTGGCGTAAAGGCCGACAGTAGAAGGATTCTTCATTGGCATAGTCGAATTCCAGGCCACAGGTCCACGCCTTGTCTCCGGTCACGCCCTCCACAATGAGATCGATGCGAATGTTGCTGGTGCGTTGGCGGCCAGCTGACCTGTCGACATTACGTACGTGCAGATCGTGCCACAGAAGGTTGGCCCTGGAAGTGGGAATGGCCACCAGATCGCGCCGGTTAACAGTCACACCAGACCGCCTTGCGGGAACCGTCTTGCCAGATCGTTTTTCATGCCAGCGCTTGAGCCCGGTATCCCAGAGGGCCAGCGCTTGCATGGCGGAAGTCTTGCCCGAATTGTTCGGACCAATAAAGATCACCGGACTCCCCAGTTCGATCTCGACCTGTTCAAAACGTTTGAAATTGTGGATGATGAGCTTGGTCAGCATTCTTTCTGGTCCACCTTCGGGAGAACATGCAACGGTTTCGCAAGTGGCAAACCGTCAAACCGGAACGCATTTCACGTTCCGATTCCCGTACTGCAGGTGTTCTTTCCCTATGCGGTGCCTGTGGCAAACAGGACTTGGGTTGAAGACAGTCGTTGGGTCTGCCAAGACTAACATTACAAAGGACCTGCATGTCAATTTGCAAGG
>CAXXOQ010000093.1:0-51136 GCA_963664185.2 Caldilineaceae bacterium
TAGCCACCGCTTTGCCGTGCAATGAGGGAGGTCCTGCCCTGCTGGCGCGAAGGGCAACCGTCGCTCCCAGCGTGATCAGGCGCGATTCCCAGAGGCGGGCGCGTGAGAGGTGCGCAGCCTGCTGATGCAGATTCCGATCCAGGGCCCGGCACAGAGCGGTCAGCAGGCTGATCCGGTTGTGTCTCCTGTGAGTCAGCGCGCGGAGGCTCACGGGCGTCAGGGCCGGTGCGGTGACCCGGGGCAGTTCCTCCGGCAACTGATTGACATTGATGCCAATGCCCAAAACCGCATGCCCCGTGTCGGCATGCCCCATGCGCCCTTCCACCAGAATACCGGCCAGCTTGGACAACCTGCCATCCGTAGTCTGGACCACCACATCGTTGGGCCACTTCAAATGGAGCGCGTCCCGCAGGTGCGGGACTTGCTGCTCCACGGCTTCCAGTACAGCCATGCCTGCCAGCAGGGACTGGGCAGGGACCGGGGCAGTCCACAGGGGCTCCTTGAGCAGAAAACTGGCGGTGATGGACGCGTGGCGTCTTTCAAACCATGGCCGGCCGTGTCGGCCCCGCCCGGCGCTCTGCTCGGCCGCGGTTACCAGGGTGCCGGCGCGATGGGTGAGGGCCAGCGTATGGGCCAGGTCCTGGGTCGAGGTACAGATCGAATAGAAGTAAACGGTGTGTCCAAAGGCACAATGGACCAGTTGGCGTTCCAGCAGTTCCACGTTCATGCCCGTTGCCTCCAGGAATGGGGGTATCGATTTTCGGCAGTGCCCGTGGTGAGACAGCACGGGGGCAAGCAAGCCTGACAGGGACCGTCATCGCCGGCAACCCCTGGCCTGTTCGGCGCATTGTACAGGACACGGCGCCCTTGGGAACTCCCATATGGTGTATCATGCAGGTTTCAGGGGCCCTGCCGAATCACGACAGGGGCCAAGATCGGAAAGAACCGTTTCTGCAATCAATGCCTGGCCAACGCCATGTCTTCTGTCCCCACCATGCGCGCCATCGTCTTTCATGAACATGGCGTGGAACTGGACCGTTATCAATGCCTGGATAACATGCCCCGTCCGCCCTGCGCCGCGGATGAGGTTGTGATTCAGGTCCACTACGCGGCCCTCAACCGGCTGGATGACTGGGTACGCATAGGCTGGCCCGGCATTGGCCTGGCCCTGCCGCACATACCCGGCAGTGACTTCAGTGGCATTGTCGTGGAATGCGGCGCGGACGCAAACGGCTGGCAGGTGGGACAGCGCGTCACGGGCAACAATGCCCTCTGGTGTGGCCAATGCCCGGCCTGTCATCAGGGCAAGCACAATCTTTGCGTGCACTTTGGCATCCTGGGCGAAAGTTGTGCCGGAGTCATGGCGGAGTATGTGGCTCTGCCCGCCCGGAATCTGATTGCGATTCCCGATGACTATGACATGGCCCAGGCCGCCGCAGCCTCCCTCACCTATCTGACCGCGTGGCACAGCCTCATCGAGCGGGGCAAGCTGCAGCCGGGGGAGAAAGTCCTGGTGGTGGGAGCCGGCGGCGGGGTGAACGTGGCGGCCCAGCAAATTGCCCAGTACCGGGGCGCCACCGTCTTCGTAATCGCCAGCACAGCGGCCAAGGCCCGTCAGGCCGAGGACATGGGTGCGGTCTGGACACTGGACCGCTCGGCTTGTCCCGACTGGCGCCGGGCGGTGTTTCAGGCCACAGGACGCACGGGAATCGACATGGTCGTGGACAATGTCGGAGCCGCTACCTTCAGCACCAGTCTGCAGACTCTGGCCAAGGGCGGCCGGCTGGTGACGGTGGGTGCTACGGCAGGCTACGAAGCGCCCATACCGGTGAATCGCCTCTTCATGGGTCATCATGCGATTCTGGGCAGTACGATGGGCACGCAGGCAGACTACAACCGGGTCATGCAGCTCGTGTTTTCCGGGCAGCTTGTGCCCGTGGTGGACAGCGTGCTTCCCGCCCCGCAGTATGCGGAAGCCGTGGGCCGCCTGCAGGCCAATCTGCCCTTTGGCAAGATCGTGATGGACCTGCGCACCTGGTCGGAACCGGCATCATGACCGGTCCCATGCCCCCCGTGGGCCCGTCCACGGCCGCACAGCTGGAGACGTTGCGCCAGGCCGTGCGCGACGGGGCCGGCGCGGAGCGGATTGCCCGTCACAAGGACAGGGGCAAGTATACCGCCCGGGAACGGCTGGACATGTTTCTGGATCGCGGCTCGTTTCGGGAACAGGGCGTGTTCGTCAAGCATGACTCCCATGAAGAGGGCCTGCAGAACCAGCGGATCCCCGGCGACGGGGTGATCACAGGATTTGGTACGGTCGAGAATCGCCTGTGCTATGTGTACGCCCAGGACTTTACCTTCATGGGAGGGACGGTCAGCCGACGGCATGCCGACAAGATTTGCCGTGTTCTGGATCAGTCCCTGGACAACGGGGCGCCCGTCGTGGGTTTCATCGAGTCGGGAGGGGCCCGCATCCAGGAAGGCGTGAAGTCATTGGCCGGGTATGCCGAAATCTTTTATCGCAACACCATGGCGTCGGGGGTGGTGCCCCAAATCTCGATCATCATGGGGGCATGTGCCGGGGGTGCGGTGTACAGTCCGGCCCTGACGGATTTCATCATCATGGTGGACAAGTCCAGCCAGATGTTTGTAACCGGACCCGATGTCGTGAAGGCCGTGACCCAGGAGGAAGTGACGCTGGAGGACCTGGGTGGAGCGTCCGTGCATGCCAGCAAATCCGGCGTAGCCCATTTTGTCGCCCGGAACGAGGAGGAGGCCCTGTTTCTGGCCCGGCAGTTGCTGAGCTATCTGCCGGCCAACAACATGGCGGATCCACTGCCCATGCCCAACCAGGACGATGCCCTGCGCCAGGATCGGACGCTGGATGCCCTGGTGCCGGAAAATCCCAACAAGGGATACGACATGACCGATGTCATATCCCGGATCGTGGACAACGGCCAATTCCTGGAGGTCCAGGCTGCCTGGGCACAGAATATGCTGGTGGGCTTTGCCCGCCTGCACGGCCGTTCCGTGGGGATCGTGGCGCAGCAGCCCTCCGTGCTGGCGGGCGTGCTGGATGTGGCGGCCAGCCAGAAAGCGGCCCGCTTTGTGCGGTTCTGTGACGCTTTCAACATTCCGCTCGTCGTGTTTGAGGATGTGCCCGGTTTCATGCCCGGCGTGAGCCAGGAACATGGCGGTATCATTCGGCATGGGGCCAAACTGCTGTATGCCTTTTGTGAAGCGACGGTCCCCAAGCTCACCGTGATCGTGCGCAAGGCCTACGGCGGGGCCTATTGCGTCATGAATCCCCGTCAAACCGGGGCGGATCTGGTTCTGGCCTGGCCGACCGCCGAGATTGCCGTCATGGGGGCTGAGGGCGCGGTCAATGTAATACACCGCCGGGAAATCCAGCAGGCGGACGATCCAGAGGCCCGCAAGACGGAACTGGTGCAGCGCTATCAGGCTCTGTATTCAACGCCCTTCATTGCCGCCGAAAACGGCTATCTGGATGACATCATCGACCCGCACGAAACCCGGCCGCGTCTCATCAATGCCCTGGAGATGCTGCAGAACAAGCGGCGGGAACTGCCTCCCAAGAAACACGGGAACATCCCGCTGTAGTCAATTGCCACACAACCCGTAACGGCCCGGTCATGTTCCGCAAGGTTCTCATCGCCAATCGTGGCGAGATCGCGATACGCATCATTCGTTCCTGCCAGGAGCGGGGTATTGGCACGGTCGGGATCTTTTCCGATGCCGACCGGACCGCCCTGCATGTCCGGTATGTGGACGAGGCCTATCATGTGGGGGGCGCCAGCAGCAGTGACAGCTATCTCCGCATTGATCGCATCATAGACGCCGCCCGGCGGGCCGGTGTGGATGCCGTACATCCTGGCTATGGCTTTCTGGCGGAGAATGCTGAATTCGCCGCGGCCGTGCAGGATGCCGGCATAACGTTCGTGGGACCGGACCCGGACGCGGTGGCCACCATGGGCGACAAGGTGCAGGCCCGCAAGGCGATTCAGGATTCGGATGTCCCGGTTTTGCCGGGCACGGCAGGGGGGCTGCGGGATGAGGAACTGCGTCATGCCACCCGCCAAATTGGCTTTCCGCTGATGATCAAGGCTTCGGCAGGAGGTGGGGGCAAGGGCATGCGGATCGTCCACGACATATCCGAATTTGACGCGGCCCTGGCCACGGCCCGCCGGGAAGGCCAGTCCAGTTTTGGCGATGACAACGTGTACCTGGAGAAATATGTCTCCCGGGCCCGGCACGTCGAAATCCAGGTGCTGGCGGACCGTTTCGGTCACATCATTCATCTGGGGGAACGGGAATGCAGCATTCAGCGCCGTCACCAGAAACTGATTGAAGAATCTCCCAGCGTCGTGGTGGATGCCGATCTGCGACACAGGATGGGACAGGCGGCCATTGCCGCGGCTGCGGCCGTCAACTATGTGAATGCGGGAACGGTGGAATTCCTGTTTGACAGCGATACGCGGGACTTCTATTTCCTGGAAATGAACACGCGCCTGCAGGTCGAACATCCGGTCACTGAAATGGTGACCGGCGTCGATATCGTCAAGGAACAGTTTGCCATCGCCTATGGTCGTCGCCTGCGCCTCCAGCAGGAGGATGTGACGCACAAGGGCTGGGCGATTGAATGCCGCATCACCGCCGAAGATCCTTTCAGCAACTTTATGCCCAACAATGGCGTTGTGACGTTCCTGCAGGAACCCACCGGTCCGGGGGTCCGGGTAGAGAGCAGCCTGTACCGCGGCTGTCCCGTAGATCTCTACTACGATCCCATGGTGGCCAAGCTGGTAGTCTGGGGGGACGACCGGGCGGAAGCCATCATGCGCATGCGCCGGGCCCTCAACGAATACCGGATCGCGGGCATCAAGACGTGCATTCCCTTCCATATTTCGGTCATGAAAAGCACCGAATTCATGATGGGGCACTTTGATACCGGCTTTATCGATCGCAAGCAGCTGGTGGATGACGAGGTGGAACGCAAGTTCCACGCCCGGATCGCGGCGCTCACCGCCGCCATGGTGACCCATGAGGCGCGACGTGAGGCCCTGACCATCCGCAATTCTGCCCGGGACCAGCAGGATTTGTGGCGGCTGGCCCATCGCCTGCGCTCTACGCGAGGCCGCCTGTGAAATACTATGTGGAAATCGAAGGGGATACCTTCGAGGTGGAGCTCACCGAGGATGAGATCCGGATGGACGGCGAACCGGTTACCATCGATCTCATGCAGAGTGGCATGCCGGAACTCTACAGTGTGCTGATCAATGACCAGAGCCACGAGATCCTGGTCAACGATGCTGCACCGGATCTGGACGTGACACTGTATGGGCACAGTTTCAAGGTCATCGTGCAGGACGAGACGGAACGCGCCTTTCAGTTGGGCCGCGGTTCCAGCGCGGACCTGGAAGGGGATCTGGCGGTGACGGCCCCTATCTCCGGCTTGGTCGTAATCGTGCCGGTGGCGGAAGATGAAGAGGTGGTCCAGGGCCAGACACTGGTAATCCTGGAAGCCATGAAGATGGAAAACGAAATCACGGCCCCCCGGGCGGGTCGCATACGGGACGTGGCGGTGGAACCCGGGGACCGGGTGGAGATGGACTTCACCATGATGGTCCTGGAACAGATCGGGGACCCAGACCCGTCCACGCCGGGTTGAACTGTGCCTGGACCAGGGCCGTGAATGACGGACTGGGTCTATCCCGGTCCCAGGTTGCTACACCAGGAATACGACGGGTCTTGGGACTGCCTTGGGCCTCAGCTCCCAGCCTGAGCGTCAATAGGGCAAAGCACAAAGAGCCCGGCGGTCCCCCTGGGCATTTTGTGTGACGGGAGTTCATCGCGCATAGACGGCCCAAACCACCTGCAGCCCATGACCCGATCCCGGTTACGGATGGCCATTCCTTGCGCACCCAGTTGCAGATTTGTCTGCAATCTCGCAGGAAGATGGTGTCAGTCCTGTTGGCCGGTGACAGCGTCCTGTGCAAAGGCTGGGGTTGCGCAGAGGTGGATACGATACCCCCGCGGGGCCGAGACCTTGACCTGCTAACCCAAATGATGGCTGGGTGGCTCCCATCGGCTGGATCATGCAGATTCTGGGCTTTCGTCAATTCGGCGTGCGTGGCCTGAACCTGGATCAGGGGGCATGGAATTTGGGTTGCCTGGCCCGCATCCGCCTGCACCTGCACCGCCTGTGCACCGCCGGAGCAGACCGGGGTGCCCGATGCCCGGCCCGTGGCCTCCTGGATCGGCCAGGACTGGGTATCTGTCCTGATTCCCGATCCCTGATCCCAAGCCCCGGCCGTCCCCTGTATCACACCATTCTGCAGTGCAGAATTCTGGGACAGCCGGGACTTCAGGCTGGTTTCTGGCGGGTTGTGGGATTGGGATGGTGATCAGCAGCCTTTGGTTCGCCGATCGTCCCTCCCGTACAATAGATAATCAGAAGATAATCAGAAGAAACCCCTTGCTTCCGTTATACAGGAGTACGGATCATGACTGCCCAGGAAGCCACGGATAAAGTCGAGAATCTTGTCAGGAAAATGCTGGTAGAGCGTTTCCAGGACAACATCCTGTTCAAGCCCATCATCGTAAAGCCCCGTGTGGACCACGACGGCGTATCGTACCTGCACACCTACATTGTGTTTGACGGCGATCAGGAGCTGTTGGACCCGGTCTGGACTCTCCGTCTTACGGACCGCCTGTGGCCATACACCCTGGACCTGGGATTCCCCGGTGTGCCGGTTCAGTCGTTTGTGGAGAAGTCGGAGTGGGACGAATGGCGCACGGAGGGCCAGTATGGACCCTGGAGACCTGATTGGAATTGCTAGGCATCTAGCTGCAGGGGAGGCTGGTAGCAAGCAGGGCCGACCCCGGCAGGCCGACCTGCTGCGTCGTGCAGTGAGCACAGCCTGCTCCGCCCTATTTCACGCTCTGGCCGGCTGCGGGGCCGACCTGCTCGTGGGGGCCACCCCTGCGTATCGGAGCAATTCTGCCTGGCGGCAGGTCTACCGGGCCTGGACCATAGGTTTGCCAAAAATCAATGCCAGAATCACTCTATGATGCAGCAATTTCCCGAGACTGTCCGGAACTTCGCTCACGTCTTCGTCACTTTGCAGGGCCAGCGCCATCAGGCGGACTATGATCCTGTTCCCATGTTTTCACGTTCCGATGTGCAACTGTCTATCCAGCAGGCCGAGCAGGCCATCCAGATGTTGGAAGAGACTGAAACGCGGGATCGGCGAGCGTTTGCGGTCTTTGTGTTGTTCCAGCGCCGGAGGTACTGACGGTATTGGGACCGGGTCCCTTCTCTTCTTGCCTGTATGCTGTCATCTCCTTCTGGCTTCGGTGCCGGTGCCGGGTACCACTGGGTTCCTGCACCGGACGATCCGGTAGCCACCGTGGGTGCCCGGTCGACGGGAAGGGCCTGGACGACTCCGGTGCAGGTATAGCCCGGAGCGGCCCCTGCGGTAGACTCGGGCGCCCTCTGGCATCCAGAGAGTGGGTCTCGGAACAGGGCGTCGTAGCGGTGGGAACGGCACACCGCTGGCCGGCGGGCATACGATGTTGCGCATCTTCTTTGGACCTTGGGATGAACACTCCCCGGATGGGCCGGATCGGTCATGCCTGTGGCCAGATGGGCAAAACCGGATGCATGCATGGACGCATGGCGAATCGGTATCTTTCTTCCTGGCAACACAGGGCAATGCTAGAATCAGGCAGGAACATCCTCTTCCAATACATGCCTGGGACGTTTCCCGGGTTTTGGTAGTGGTCTCCGTCATGGCCCCTGCAGTGGGTCTTTCAACGATAAGCATATTACATTTAAGGAGATGCGGAATGCCGACACCGGAATTGACGCCGGCCCAACGGGAGGAGTTTGCGGAGCAGGGCTTCCTGGTTCTGCCTGCCCGCTTTGACAAGGAGGAAGTGACCCGGATGCGGCAGGAAGCGGATCATATCCTGTCCCTGATCATCAATTCCTCCCTGGCCAACCAACGCCAGAGCCGGCGCCTCGACATTCGGGCCCTGCCCAGCGGGGGCTGGATGGTGCGCAAAATTCAGCCGATCAACGATCTTTCCCTGTACCTGGCGGATATTTCGGCGGATGAACGGCTGCTGGCCCCGATGCGCCAAATCATGGGCGATGAGCCCATCCTGATGGAAGAAAAGCTCAACTACAAGCAGCCGCTGCCGGGCGCCGTGCCGGGTCTGGTCGCCAAGGAGATGGACGATCGCTTCCCGGTGCACAGTGACTGGGCCTACTACCGGGCCCAGAACTATCCCCGGGACATCCTGTCGTCGGCCATCACCCTGGATGCCTGCACCCCGAACAGCGGGCCCATTCGGGTGTGGCCCGGTACCCACAAGGCGCATCTGGAGCACGAAGCCATGGACAACGGCTTGCAGGTGAAACCGGGTCTGGTGGATTTCAGCGGCGGCCAGGATGTGCTGGCCCCGGCGGGATCCGTGCTGCTGTTTCATGCCCTCCTGATCCATAATTCCGTGGGCAACACATCGGGACGGCCCCGGCGCCTGATGATCTACAGCCATTTCCCGGAAGCCGCGGGCATGGGCCACGATGTCCGCAATGGGCCTACGCGGTTGCGGGAAGCACCGTGGGAATGGGAATACCTGCGGGCCAAGGCCGCGGGCCGGGTGACCGATGCCTTTGCGGTGCCGGGTTAGCCCGATCCGTGCGGGCAATTTGGCATTTGTTTGCACTTTGATCTTGACTCGTCCCGGAAGGGTGTGATATATTTAAAGTCTGCCCTTCCCGCAAGGGTGCTGTTTCCGGCAGACGGAACGGCGGCAGATTAACAACTGAAAAGTGGCAAGACGGGACCCGAAATTTTTCCTGTCTGTGTGACAGTAGACAGGTCAACTCTTTTATGGAGAGTTTGATCCTGGCTCAGGATGAACGCTGGCGGCGTGCTTTATGCATGCAAGTCGAACGAGAAGGGAACGACTTCGGTCGGACCCGGAGAGTGGCGAACGGGTGAGTAACACGTGAGTGACCTGCCCCGAGCAGGGGGATAACCCTGGGAAACCAGGGCTAATACCCCGTAGTCCTGGCCGTATTGGAAACGGTTAGGTATAGCTCCGGCGGCTCGGGAGGGGCTCGCGGTTGATTAGCTTGTTGGTGGGGTAACGGCCTACCAAGGCGACGATCGATAGCTGGTCTGAGAGGACGATCAGCCACACTGGGACTGAGATACGGCCCAGACTCCTACGGGGGGCAGCAGCAAGGAATATTGGACAATGGGCGCAAGCCTGATCCAGCAACGCCGCGTGGAGGATGACAGCCCTTGGGTTGTAAACTCCTTTTGTGCGGGATGAGACAAGGACAGTACCGCACGAATAAGTCACGGCTAACTAGGTGCCAGCAGCCGCGGTAACACCTAGGTGACAAGCGTTATCCGGATTTACTGGGCGTAAAGGGCTCGAAGGCGGCCGATCAAGTCTGACGTGAAATCTCCCGGCTCAACTGGGAGGGGTCGTTGGATACTGTTCGGCTGGAGGCAGTGAGAGGAGTGTGGAATTCTCGGTGGAGTGGTGGAATACGTAGATATCGAGAGGAACACCAGTGGCGAAAGCGGCACTCTGGCACTGACCTGACGTTCATGAGCGAAAGCGTGGGGAGCGAACGGGATTAGATACCCCGGTAGTCCACGCTGTAAACGATGAGTACTAGGTGTGGGTGGCGTACAGCTGTCCGTGCCGAAGTTAACGCGATAAGTACTCCGCCTGGGGACTACGGCCGCAAGGCTAAAACTCAAAGGAATTGACGGGGACCCGCACAAGCAGCGGAGCGTGTGGTTTAATTCGATGTAACGCGAAGAACCTTACCTGGGTTTGAAATGTGCGTAGTAGTGAAACGAAAGTGGAACGACCCTTCGGGGAGCGTACACAGGTGTTGCATGGCTGTCGTCAGCTCGTGTCGTGAGATGTTGGGTTAAGTCCCGCAACGAGCGCAACCCTCGTCGTTAGTTATACGTGTCTAGCGAGACTGCCGATACAACATCGGAGGAAGGTGAGGACGATGTCAAGTCAGCATGACCCTTATATCCAGGGCTACTCACACGCTACAATGGGCGGTACAATGGGCAGCCAAAGCGCGAGCTGGAGCAAATCCCACCAAAACCGTTCGTAGTTCGGATTGCAGGCTGCAACTCGCCTGCATGAAGTCGGAGTTGCTAGTAAACGCAGGTCAGCCATACTGCGTTGAATACCGTTCCCGGGTCTTGTACACACCGCCCGTCAAGTCATGGAAGTTGGTAACGCCTGAAGTCGGTGACCTAACCGCAAGGAGGGAGCTGCCGAGGGTGGGATCGATGACTGGGACTAAGTCGTAACAAGGTAGCCGTACCGGAAGGTGTGGCTGGATCACCTCCTTTCCCGGACACCCGGCCGGAATGCCCTGCGGAGGCAGCGGGATTCCGGACCTCAGGTCCATTGGTGTAACGCAACAAACATTTCGTCTTGCCACTTTTCAGCGGTTGATATGCCGCCAGGGTCTGTAGCTCAGTCGGTTAGAGCGCTGTGCTGATAACGCAGAGGCCAGTGGTTCGAGTCCACTCAGACCCACTGGGCCGTGCGGACATCCGCAGACCCGGGGCCCAGGGCCCGGCAGATTAACAACTGGATAGGATATGAGCATCCAAACTCAAATCAGTTTGAAGTGACGAAGACAATTAAGCTACTAAGAGCATATGGGGGATGCCTAGGGCGTCAAGAGCCGAAGAAGGACGTGTAGCGCTGCGATAAGCTGCGGGGAGCCGTGCTAAGGCTGCGAGCCGCAGATTTCCGAATGGGGAAACCCGCGCCGATGAATGCCGGCGCAGCCTGCGATGAACACATAGTCGCAGAGCGGGGAACCCGGGGAACTGAAACATCTAAGTACCCGGAGGAAAAGAAACAATTCCGTTAGTAGTGGCGAACGAACGCGGATCAGCCCAAACCGCTGGGGCTTCGGTGCCAGCGGGGTTGTAGGACCGACAAAGGCGATCGATAGGTAGGGGAACAGCACTGGAAAGGCTGACCGGAGACGGTGATAGTCCCGTACCCGAAACCGATTCGATCCAGGTCGGGATCCTGAGTACCGCGGGACACGTGCAATCCTGCGTGAAGCTGGGAAGACCACTTTCCAAGGCTAAATACTCCTGACGACCGATAGTGAACAAGTACCGTGAGGGAAAGGTGAAAAGCACCCCTATGCGGGGAGTGAAATAGAACCTGAAACCATATGCTTACAATCAGTCAGAGCCTGATACTGCTGCGCAGTCGGGTGATGGCGTGCCTTTTGGAGAATGAGCCAACGAGTTACTTTCTGTAGCGAGGTTAAGGCAGTGACAGCCGGAGCCGGAGCGAAAGCGAGTCTGAACAGGGCGTGCAGTTGCAGGGAGTAGACCCGAAACCAGGTGAGCTATCCATGGCCAGGTTGAAGCGGGAGTAATGTCTCGTGGAGGACCGAACCGTTGTATGTTGCAAAATGCTCGGATGAGCTGTGGATAGAGGTGAAATGCCAAACGAACCTGGAGATAGCTGGTTCTCGCCGAAATAGTTTTAGGACTAGCGTCGGTCCGATGAATGCCGGGGGTAGAGCACTGGATGAGGTAGGGGGCGAAAAGCCTACCGAACTCAACCAAACTCCGAATACCGGTGATTTTAGGACGGCAGTTGGACTGTGGGAGATGAGTTTCACAGTCGAAAGGGAAACAGCCCAGACCGTCGGCTAAGGTCCCTAAGTGACAGCTAAGTGGGAAAGGATGTGGAGTTACCGAGACAGCCAGGAGGTTGGCTTAGAGGCAGCCATCCTTGAAAGAGTGCGTAATAGCTCACTGGTCAAGTGACTCCGCGCCGAAGATGTAACGGGGCTAAAGCTGTCCACCGAAGCTGCGGATCCCTGTGCCTACAGGCATGGGGATGGTAGGCGAGCGTTCTGCCAGCACCGAAGCGCTACCGCAAGGAGGCGTGGAGCGGGCAGAAGTGAGAATGTTGGCACGAGTAGCAGAAACTACGTGAGAACCGTAGTCCCCGAATGTCCAAGGTTTCCGACGGAAGGTCAGTCCGCGTCGGGTTAGTCGGGCCTAAGGCGAGGCCGAAGGGCGTAGTCGATGGACAACAGGTTAATATTCCTGTACCGCGTAAGGTTGTTACAGCGAGGGGGGGACGCAGAAAGGTAAGTCGGACAGCTGCTGGAATAGCTGCTCCAAGCCTGTAGGCCATGAGGCGGGGGGAAATACCCGCTGAGCTGAGGGGTGACGGCGAACCCGCATAAGGGTGAAGCGACCGATCCTATGCTGCCCAGAAAATCCTCTAGTGAGACCTGCGTGACCGTACCGCAAACCGACACAGGTAGACAGGTAGAGCATACCAAGGGGAACGGGATAACCTTCGTTAAGGAATTCGGCAAAATGATTCCGTAACTTCGGGAGAAGGAATGCCTCAGTACGGTGATCGAGCCGCGCGCTCGTGAGCTGGAGGAGGCCGCAGAGAAACGGCCCTGTCGACTGTTTATCAAAAACACAGGTCTGTGCGAAGTCGCAAGACGATGTATACAGGCTGACGCCTGCCCAGTGCCGGAAGGTTAAGGGGAGGGGTGCAAGCCCTGAACTGAAGCCCCGGTGAACGGCGGCCGTAACTATAACGGTCCTAAGGTAGCGAAATTCCTAGTCGGGTAAGTTCCGACCCGCACGAAAGGCGTAACGAATGGGGCACTGTCTCAACGAAGGACCCGGTGAAACTGAACTAGGAGTGAAGATGCTCCTTTCCCGCAGCAGGACAAAAAGACCCCGTGGAGCTTTACTACAGCTTGACATTGGGTTAGGGCTTAGTCTGTGTAGGATAGGTGGGAGACGTAGAACCTGGTTCGTCAGGATCGGGGGAGTCGCTGGTGAAATACCACCCTGGCTATGTCTTGGCTCTAACCTTGTCCGTAATCCGGTCAGGGGACAGTGTCTGGTGGGTAGTTTGACTGGGGCGGTCGCCTCCCAAAGAGTAACGGAGGCGCGCAAAGGTTCCCTCAGGCTGAATGGAAACCAGTCGTAGAGTGCAAACGCATAAGGGAGCTTGACTGTGAGACCTACAAGTCGAACAGAGACGAAAGTCGGCGTTAGTGAGCTTTCGGTTCCGAGTGGAAGGGCCGGAACTTAACGGATAAAAGCTACCCCGGGGATAACAGGCTAGTCTCCCCCAAGAGTTCACATCGTCGGGGAGGTTCGGCACCTCGATGTCGGCTCGTCACATCCTGGGGCAGGAGCATGTCCCAAGGGTTGGGTTGTCCACCCATTAAAGTGGCACGCGAGCTGGGTTCAGACCGTTGTGAAACAGGTCGGTCTCTATCCGCTGTGGGCGTAAGGGAATTGAGAAGGGCTGCCCCTAGTACGAAAGGACCGGGGTGGACGAACCAATGGTGTTCCAGTTGTCGTGCCAACGGCATCGCTGGGTAGCTACGTTCGGAATGGATAACCGCTGAAAGCATCTAAGTGGGAAGCCGGCTTCAAGATGAATTCCCTCACAGGGTAAAACCTGGTAAGTGCGCTGGAAGACCACCAGTTTGATAGGCAGGGTGTGTAAGGGCAGAGATGTCTTCAGCTAACCTGTACTAACGCACGAGGGCTTAATTACTTCTCATCGTCTCGGCAAACCGTCGAGTCTGGTGCCCATATCCTATTCAGTTGTCAGTTTGTCGGGCTGGATCCGGCCAGACTGAGGAGCGTGTATTGAGCGTTTTGTTGGTGACAAGAGCGACAGGGGTACACCCGGTCCCATCTCGAACCCGGCAGTTAAGCCTGTCAGCGCCGATGGTAGTGCATGGGCGACTGTGTGCAAGAGTAGGCCGTTGCCAACAAAACGCTCCGTATGCGCCGTTGGTTTCCCCACGGGACGCAGACCAGGATTTTCTCACTTGTCTGCAATGCAGGGGCACCGTAGCCCTTTGTATTGCCTGACTTCATGGACGATCAGCCTCCACCCGACTTAGCTTGCACGTGTCAGTTCAGGTTGCGGTACCCCATTGTGGCTACCGCGGTCTGTGTGTGCCCTGACGGGGCTTCATGAACCTGGCAGTGCTGGTGCTGGCGGCAGGACGTGGCACGCGCATGAAATCCCGCTTGCCGAAGGTGATGCATGCACTTTGTGGCAAGCCCATGCTGGAATGGATTCTGGATCTGGCGCAGGCGCTCACGCCCGTGCCCGCCGTGGTAGTCGTGGGGCCTGGCCAGGACATCATTCCGCAACGCTATGCCACGCACGCGCGGTTCTGTCTTCAGCCCGAACCGCGGGGCACCGGGGATGCCGTGATCTGGGCCCGGGAAGCCGTGCCGGAAGACACGGATCAGGTTCTGGTGCTTTACGGTGACATGCCCCTGTTGCAAGTCCAGGCCCTGCAGGAACTGGTGGCGGCCCATGCCGCGTGCCAGGGCCCGGCGGTCGCGCTGCTCACCGTGGACCGCCCGGAGGCCCAGGGTTTCGGGCGCATTGTGCGAGATGCCCAGGGGAATTTTCAGCGCATTGTGGAAGAACGGCACTGTACCCCGGCCGAACTGCGGCTGACCGAATTGAATGCCGGGGTATATGTATTTGACCCCGACTGGCTGTTCGCGCATTCCGCCGCCCTGCCCCTGCATGGCAATGACGAACGCTATCTGACCGACCTGGCGGGTCTTGCCCAGCAACAGGGGCTGGCCGTCGTGACCAGCGCGGCCATGGAGGAGGAAGTCTTGGGGGTCAACGATCGCGTACTGTTGGCGCAGGGGGCGACTCTGATGCGTGCACGCATCAACCGGGAGCACATGCGGAACGGCGTCACCATGGAGGATCCCGCGACTACCTTCATTGATGCCACGGTGACGATTGAAGCGGACACCATACTGGGGCCGGGTACCCATTTGACCGGGCACACACGCATTGGGGCAGATTGTGAAATCGGGCCCAATGCCCATCTGCATGATACCCAGGTGGCGGCCGGCTGCCGCATCCGGTATTCGGTGCTGGAGAGTTGCCAGATTGGGCCTGGCTGCCAGATCGGTCCCTTTGGCCGCATCCGGCCCGGTACCACGCTGGGACCGGATGTTTACATGGGCAGTTTCGGCGAAATCAAGAACAGCGAACTGGGATCCCATGTGCATATGGGGCATTTCAGTTATGTGGGCGATGCCCGGGTAGGGGCCCATGCCAATATCGCCGCCGGCACCATCACCTGCAATTTCGATGGCCAGGCGAAACATGAGACCGTCATCGGGGAAGAGGCCTTTCTGGGCAGTGGCACCAAGCTGGTGGCACCCGTGCATGTGGGCCGCCGGGCTCGGACGGGTGCCGGCGCGGTGGTCACCCGGGATGTACCGGAAGGTGCCCTGGTGTACGGTGTGCCGGCAAAATCCCCACAGCAGGGACCGGCACCGGACCCATCGGACAGCAGGAATTAGCGTGGTGCGCTGAATGCTTGAAATGTGGATTGGCCCCGGGGCCATTTTCTTGCTGCTGCTCTCCTTGCTGGGATTGCTGAGCGCCACGGAGGCGGCGTATGCATCCGCCAATCGCCGCCAGATCAGGGAATGGGCCCGTCAGGGCAATCCGGCTGCCCGGCGCATGGAGCAATTGCTGTCCGATCCCACCCATTTCCTCACGGCTTTCCAGACAGGACGCATTCTGGTCCTGGTGGGGGCGGGCCTGGGGTTGCAGACCACCATGCCCCTGGCCTTCAGCCTGGGATCGGTAATGGTGTTTTTGTGCATGGCCCTGCTCTTGGCTGCGGTACACGTGACAGGTCGGGCCTGGAGCATGCGGGATGCATCACAGTGTGCCCTGAGGCTGACGCCCGTAGCCCGTGTCATTGGCATACTCCTGACTCCCCTGGCTTTCCTGTATATCCGTCTGGGCATGCTGGTGCAGGGGCCGCAGCAGGAAGTGACGCCGGAACGAAATCCATTTCTCAGTGAAGAAGGCCTGCGGTTTCTCCTGGCACTGAACGACGAAGAGAAAGAAATCGCGGAGTCGGAAAAGGAAATGATAGCCAGTGTCGTGGAACTGCGGGACACGCTGGTGCGGGAAGTCATGGTACCCCGGATCGATATTGTGTCCATCAGCCAGAACATGACGTTGCCCGAGGCCCTGAATGTGATTCTGGAGGCGGGCCATAGCCGAATTCCCGTATACGACGACAATATCGATTCCATTGTGGGCCTTTTGTATGCCAAGGATATTCTGTCCAAGGTGCGCGACGAGCAATTGGACGATCTGGTCCGCGAGGTGATGCGGGAGCCCTATTTTGTGCCGGCCAGCAAGAAACTGAATACGATGTTCTATGAATTCCAGACCAAACACATCCATATGGCGATTGTAGTGGACGAGTTTGGCGGAACGGCCGGCCTGGTCACGATTGAAGACCTGATGGAAGAGATCTTTGGGGAAATCCAGGACGAATATGATCCGGAACTCCAGCCGGAAATGACCAAGATCTCGGATGATCATTTCCGGTTTGACGCCCGTTTCAACCTGGATGATGCGGCGCGTATCCTCAGCCTGGATCTGCCCGTGGATATCGCGGATACGATGGGCGGCTTTATCTTCAGCCAGTTGGGCCGCGTACCTCAGGAAGAGGACGAGGTGACCTTTGAGAACTGGCTGTTCAAGGTGACCAAAATCGAGGCCAGTCGCATCAAGATGGTAGAAGCGGAACGCAAGACCCAAGTGACTATGGCCTGACGTGCCGTCCGCCATGGACAGTGCCTGCGCCGCCTGGTGCGGCGAACCTGACGGACGCCCGGACCCGATCCTGAAACAGGACCCGGTGCCGGAAGGGATGCGGCGCCATCCGGCACTCTTGGGGGGGACATGGGCCTTTGTCGCCGGCAGGCAGCATGCCTCAAAACTGTGAATCGTAGGTGAAGGTCAGATTGCCGAGGCGATCCACATCCAGCACCCGAATGACCCGGTACCCGTAGTCAATCAAGCCGTTGTTTTTGAGACGTGCCAATTGATTGGATACCGTCTCGCGGTAGGTGCCCAGTCGTTCCGCGATGGCCCGGTGGGACATGGTAATGGGGGCATTGCCGGCTTCCGATTCCCGCAGCAGCAGCCGGACCAAACGGGTACGCACGGATTCATAGGCTTCCAGCTGTTCATCGTACAGTTGCTGCTGCACCGCAATCTGGCTTTGGAGCAAGGCTTCCAGTACCTCGGGCCAGGTTTCCCCAAAACTGGCGAGATCCGTGAGCAAATGACAGACCACCGTGGGCTCTGCGGCTTTCACACTGTAAGTGTGCCAGTCGGCAAACAGCAGGGGGTCCAGAACAGTGCCGGCGGCAAAGGGCAAGGCAAAGAGTTTGCGGCGTTCCTCTTTCTGGTTTTCCTGGCTGGGATGAAAGGATTCGATATTTACGCTGCCATCAAGAATGATCACCGGATGCACCAGGGGCTTGGCAGGTGAAGTCAGGGTAGTGTCCGGTCGCAGACGCCGCAACGCAACGGCATGCTTGAACCGTGGATCAGATGCGTACAGGGTGGTAATGGATGCCCTGTTCAGCTGGAAGCTTGTCTCAATGTTGTATTCGTCGTACATTGCGTCCTCCATGCAAATTCCACAGGGGCGATACCCAAAAGTGTAATTGTCCGGAAAGAGTCATTAGATTAAGAAAGTCTAAATAACCTTCCCGCACCGGAAGCGAACATTCCTGAGGGGGAAGTCCTTCCCGGCAATGTACGTTGCCGACCCGCGCACCGGTTGCACAAGGCCCAAAGCCAGATGGGTGCCGGGGGCGTGTCCCGGGTCAAATCACCATGCCGGAGGGTTCGGACAGGGCCTGGGCCCTATCCAGCAGATTGAGATATTGGGTACTGCAGGTTTGCCAGCGGGCATGCTGATGCGGAGGCGTAACTGCCAGCAGCGGGTGCGTTGTCTCTGCGCCTGAGGCAACGACAACCCGTGGGTTGTGCGGCAGTTGTTGCCAGGCACATACAATGCGGTCTGCATCCAGATGAGCATCAGCCTGCAGGTGTGCACCGCAACGGATGCCATAGGCTGACAAAACCGCCGCGGCGTTGAAAGCCTTTGCCTGCCCCAGGGCCTTGTGCCCCAAATGCTTTTCGCTGATCTTCTTCAGAATATGCGCGAAAGCATCCAGCAGAGGCGGGTTTCCCAGTTGGGTGACGAGCTGGGCCGCACGGGCAAAATAGAAGTCGCCAATCAGGATATAGGGACCGGCCATGTCGGTTTCTGGCGCGGGCGTCTCCACCAGCATCTGGTGATGTACCTGCAGGGCATTGCCCAGGAGTTCCAGCGCTATGGCCAGTTGGCATCGTTGATGCAGTCCCCGCCAGGTATCGTACTGGGGAAGTCCGATGGCCAGAATGATCTTGGTGTATAGCAGATGGGAGGAAACAAGGGCCGCATCGGGCAACAGGTAAGCCAACAGCGAGTCCAGCGACTGAAGTTCCGTGTCCAGCGCTTGCCGGACAATAGCCAGTTCGGTTTCCATATCACGGCTGCCATCCAGTTGACTCACGGCGGCTACCGGACGGCTGTGGGGCGCAAGGGCCAAAGAATGGTTCATGTGGGACAGGAATCCGTGCAAACAGCCATAATTCATATTTTGATACTGTAAGGAATTATATACTTGACTCGCACACCTTGTTTCGTTTCTCAAGGATAGGAAATCCTTGCCCGATGTTGCCTGACCGGTCAATCCTGCACCCGCTCACGGGTGTAGGGACCTGCGGTGGCCTCGTCTGCAGGTTGCCGTGGGAATGGCCGTATTCAGGGACTGACCCTATATAATAATGCCCCGTTGCACCGCCTGGTGCAGAATTGTCGCGATGAATGCCTGTACCTGAAACATGAACCTCAATACCATTCCTCTGGGCCTCACGTATGACGATGTACTCCTGATTCCCCAGCGATCACGGATCCGGTCACGCTTGCAGGTCCAGCTTAACACGCAGCTGACGCGTACGCTGGCGCTGGAAGTGCCGGTCATTGCCGCCAACATGGATCTGGTCTGCGAATCCGAAATGGCCATCGCCATGGCGCGCCTGGGAGGCGTGGGTATCATTCACCGGTTTATGCATTGCCGACACCAGGCCGAGGAAGTGGCCCGGGTGAAGGCAAACGGTGCCGATTTGCATGTGGGGGTTGCCATCGGCACGGATCACGACATGATGGAACGGATGAAAGCCTGTGTCACTGCGGGAGCCGATGTGGTGGTCCTGGACATTGCCCACGGCCATTCCGAACACGCCCTGGAAGGGGTGCACAGATGCAAGGATGCCTATCCGGATATCAATCTGATTGCCGGGAATGTCGCTACGGCGGCCGGTGCTGTGGATCTGGCCGATGCCGGGGCCGATGCCATCAAGGTGGGGGTAGGACCCGGTGGCGTCTGCATTACCCGCCAGGTGACCGGGGTGGGTGTACCCCAGCTGACCGCATTGCAGGATGTATTTCAGGCCGGTGTGGATGTTCCCATCATCGCCGACGGCGGGATTCGCTCGGCGGGGGACATCGCCAAGGCCCTGGCTGCCGGCGCGGATTCCGTGATGCTGGGCAGCCTGCTGGCCGGGACCAAGGAGAGTCCGGGGGATGTGGAACAGACCAACTATGGTCTGGTGAAACGCTTCCGGGGCATGGCCTCCCGGGAGGCGGTGGAAGGCCGGGCACAACGGCGTGGTGAGGAATTGGACGCCGAGTACTTTGAGGCGCGGTCTCCGGAAGGCGTGGAGAGTACGGTGCCCTACAAAGGGACTGTGGACAAGATCGTCAAGAGTCTGATGGGGGGAGTCAAGAGTGCATTCAGCTATCTGAATGCCGAGAACCTGGCGGAATTCCGGGCCAATGCCGCTTTCATTCGGGTATCGCCGGCCGGTTTGCAGGAAGGCATGCCCCATATCGATGGCGTCTGAGCCCAAACCGCACCCCGGACAGAAAGCCGTTTGGCCACTACCATCCCCCATGGCCCTGGCACGGGCGGGCGGCCCTGCGCATGTCGGGCGGGCCAACCGTCAGAGGGTCTGTGGATCATCCAGCAACAGGGCCAGAAGCTGGTTGAGACCATCGTCAGTGTAGAAATGGAGGGTCAGACGTCCCGCCCCGGATGTCTTGCGCTGGATCTGCACTTTGGTTTGATAGTGGCGGCCCAGCTGCCGTTCCAGGAATTGCAATTCCGGATCGGCCGGTGTCGCCGGGGAAGAGCTCGCGGCCGGGTTGGGCACCGACGTGGATGATGGTGCCTGGGATGCATGGTTGCGGACGAGAGCTTCCGTCTGGCGGACTGTGAGATCGTTGGCCCGAATCTGCTGTACCAGCTGTGTAGCATCGTTCAGGTCGGGAAGGGCCAGCAGCGCCCGGGCATGCCCAGCGGTAATCTGTTCGGCGGCCAGGGCTTCCTGCACGGGTGCGGGCAAACGCAACAGGCGAATCAGGTTGGTGACAGCGGCACGGCTCATGCCCATGGCGGTGGCGATCTGGGCGTGGGTGAAGCCATGCGCTTCGGCCAGATGATCAAAGGCCATGGCCTGTTCCATCGGGGAAAGCGCCGCCCGCTGAATATTTTCCGCCAGGGACAATACCAGGGCTTCGGCCGGCGTGACATGCCGGACCAGCGCAGGAATGGACTGCAGGCCCGCCATCTGGGCGGATCGCCAGCGCCGTTCCCCGGCAATCAGCAGGTACTGGCCGGATTGCTCCGGATGGGGGTGTACCACCACGGGCTGCAGCAGGCCCGACTGCCGGATGGAGGTGGCCAGGGCCTCCAGCTCCTGCGGGGGAAAGAGGGTCCGTGGCTGCTGGGGATTGGGCTGCACGCAGTCTACGGGAAGCGCCAGAAGCATCTCCCCCGCAGGTGGCTGGGACGGTGCCTCTGTACGTTCAAACAAAGCATCCAGACCGCGTCCCAGTCCTGGTCTGCGTGAAGGGCGGTGGACAGAAGACATGGCAAGATTCTCAGTCGGCAGGGGCAGTCAAGTGATCCAGGCGGTGTACCAATTCCAGGGCCCAGCGTTCATAGGCAATGGCGCCGGCACTGGATGGATCATACACGGCAACGGGTACGCCATGGCTGGGGGCTTCGGCCAGGCGCACACTGCGCGGTATGACATGGGTGAAGGTTTCGGCGGGAAAGTGGTGCCGTACCTCGCTTTCGACATCCCGGCTCAAGCGGGTCCGGCTGTCGTACAGGGTGAGCAGGAACCCGGCGAGAGTCAATTGGGGATTCAGGGTTTGTTGTACACGCTCCAGCGAATTCATGATGGCCGTCATGCCTTCCAGCGCCAGGTATTCGCACTGGACCGGTACCACCAGGAAGTTGGCCGCGACCATGCCATTGAGCGTGAGCAGGCCCAAACTGGGGGGACTGTCGATCAGGATGTACCGATAGCGTGTGTGGAGAGACGAGAGGGCGTGGGCCAGCATGTGCTCACGCCCAGGATGGGCACCGAATTCCAATTCCAGCGCCGCCAGATGGGGACTGGCAGCCAGCAGGTCGAGTCCGGCGGTGGCCGTGGCCTGGCAGGCCTGGTCCGCTGCCATGGCCCCTGTGAGAACATCGTACAGGTTTTCCCGAATGTCTCCCCGACGCACCCCCAGACTGCTGGTAGCGTTGGTCTGGGGATCGCTGTCCACAATGAGCACGGAGTGGCCCTGCCGGGACAGATAGACCCCCAGATTCACGGTGGAAGTGGTTTTGGCGACCCCTCCCTTCTGGTTGGCGAGGCACACGGTGTGACAAATCATGCTTCGGGATCGGCTATCGGATGGGCTTGCAGGTACTGCATAACCTCGTTGCGGGTGGGAATGGCCTGCATGCCCACGCCTTCCACGCCCATGGAAGCCGTGACATTGGCGAAACGGGCTGCATGCCAGATCCGGGCTGTTTCCAGGTAACGAATCAGAAATGCGGTCGCAAAGATGTCGCCGGCTCCGGTCGGGTCCACCTCGTTGGCCGGACGGGGGGGCACATGCTGCTGGTGGAAGCCCTGGGGGGCAGGCCGGATAATGTCACACCCCTCCCGGTAATTGGACAGAATGACCAGGGGCACATGGGCCAGAAACGGCTGGAGCCGATCCAGATCGTGATCAATGTCTTCCCGCGAGAGGATCAGGACATCCAGATGCGGCAAAAAGGCCTCCATGCTGTGCCAGGCACAGGCATGTACGCGTCCGCTTTCGTCGATCGCGCGCATCCACCCCTGTGGTCCGGCGGCCAGGAACGACTGCGGGCCCAAACAGGCGGGCACGTCCGCGGCCACCTCCTGCATTATAGGGCACATGAAAATGACTGGCCAAGCCCGTTGCGTTGCGGTCAAGTCCGCTGCCCGGATGGGAGGTGCCGGTCGATAGCAGTATTGCACACGGCCTGCTTCCGTGTACCGATTGACGAAAGTGGTGGTAGTGGCTGCGGGCAGCACCGTGCAGTGGGCCTTGGCTTGCAGATCAGACAGATCCACGTCCGGCCCGGCTCGGGTCACTACCTCGGCCCTCACCCCGAGGCGGTGACAGGTATAGGCAGCGTAGCTGACCGAACCGCCCAATTCATAGGTGGTGCCCTGCGGATCCTGGGAGGGTACATCCCGCGTCACATTGCCCAAAATCAGCATGGACAGCGAGGCGGGGGCCGGTGCGTCTGGTCCGGTCCGGTTCATGGGCATGCAGCGTGGGACTGTCGGTGTGCACTCCTGATCGCGATCACTTGAGATAAATTACCACGCGGCGATCCGCGCCGGTGCCTTCACTTTCCGTATACACGTCCGGGTGATTCTGGAGGGCCATATGGACAATGCGCCGGTTGACCGCCGACAAGGGTTCCATTTCATAGGGGCGTCCGCGGGACACGACGTCCTCCGCAATCTTGAGGGCTTTCCGGGTCAGGGCTTTCTGCTGTTTCTGCTGGTAGCCGTCCACATCCAAGTTGACATAAGGCCGTCTGTCCAGATTCTGGCCCAGCATAAGACGCAAAATGCTTTGCAGGCTGGACAGAGTTACGCCGTGCCGGCCGATCAGGCGGCCCAGGCGCTCCCCTTCCACATGCAAGGTCAGGATGGGCCGGTCCTGGGAATCGGTAGCCCAGCTCCGGTTGATGGTATAGGTACTCAGATCCATGCAGTCAAGCAGCTGGGTCAGCGTCTCGACGGCGACCTGCTCCGTCTCTTCGTATCCCGCGGGCGTGGGCACAGGGGTGTCTGCCGGGACAGCCTCCTCGCGGCCCCTTGCGTCCAGGGGAGGTGACGATGGTTCCGGCTCCTCCTCGGGGGCATCCAGGACTTCGGCTTTTGGCGGCTCCGGCTGGCCCGTGACAACCGGCTGGGGCACCGCCTCCTCTTCCATCTGCTCTTGCCACTCGGCGAGAGGCTGAATGCTGACAACGGCATCCACACGGCCCAGGAATTTGCGCCGGGGATGCTGCACTACCTCAATGTCTACTTCATGGCGTTCCCGCTGCAGAGCCTGAAGGCCCTCAGCGATGGCTTCTTCTATGGTGCGACCGCTAAACTCTTGGGCTGTACTCATCCTATCCCCTTCTCTTCTTCCGCTTCTTCCGTTTCTTCCGCCTGGGGGTGGGGGACCCGCCATTCATTATATCCGCCACATCATTGAGTCGAGGTTCCGGAGCACCCGGGACGGCGGCGGCCGCCGGCCGGGTGGCGACAGGCGGGGCCTTCGACTTGGGCGTGGCATACTCGGTCATAACATACTGCTGTATCATCTGCAACAGATTGCCCGTGACCCAGTACAGGGACAGGCCCGCGGGCACCTGCAGGGAAAAGAAACCGAACATGACCGTCATGATGGTGCTCATGGACTTCATGGTGCTCGCCTGCGGACTGGAGGCATCGGTGGCCATGGGATTGGAAATCTTGGTCATCACGAACTGGGTCGCTACCAGCAACAGGGGCAGGACAAGGTACGCCCCCAGGGTGACGTAGTCACCCCCCTGGAAGGCTTCTGTGATCCAGTTCATGCCCCCGGTGAACTCGGGAAAGCCCAGATCGGGGATCCAGTAGAAGGCGGCGTTTTCCAGCTCCGGGCCCAGCGCTACCAGGGCCGAGTACAGGCCAAAGAGGATCGGCATCTGCACCACCAGCAGCAGCACGGGCAGGCAGCCGCTGAGCGGATTGATGCCTTCCTCCTCGTACAGCTTGCGCTGTTCCCGCATCAGGCGATCCCGGTCCTTGCCATACTTTTTTTGCAGGGCCTGCAGTTTCGGCTGGATTTCCTTCTGTCCCTGCATGCCCCGGATCTGGACATAGGTAAGGGGCAGGAGCAGGATCCGAATGAACAGGGTGAAAATGATAATGGCATAGCCCCAGGGGAAATCGATCCCCTGCCCCCGGAGAAAGTCCGAAATGCTGATCAGGGTCCGGGCCAGGGGCCACACAATCAGGGCTTGCCAGGTACCTTCCGGTGCGGTTGTTCGAATGTCCACACCTTCCCGGTTGACCCCGCAGCCCGCCAACAGGAGGATCGCTCCGAGCAGGCAAAGGCACAGAATGAGATTTCGTTTGGTCACAGGAAAATGGCTCCGAATTCAAGGCACCGGATCATGTCCACCCGGACTGAAGGGATGGCAACGCATAAGACGTCGCACACCCAACCAGAACCCGCGTCCGGCGCCGTAGCGCCGGATGGCTTCGAGGGTGTATTGGGAACAGGTAGGAGTATAGCGGCAGTTGTTGCCCGAAAGGGGAGATATATATCTCTGGTACAGTCGAATGAGGAATATGGCCAGTTGTTGCATGCCTGGATGCTCCAGGCACTACGAAGGGGTAACGGTTTCAGCTGACGAGGAACAGGAACAGTATAAACTTAAGCGCGATACCAGTTGCATGCACGCCTGCTCAAGATCCTGATAGGCAAAATCCGCTACCTGGGGCCGACAAATCACCACAATGTCAAATCCCGCGCGAATCTGAGGCAGATGGTTGTGAAAGATGGCCCGCAGACGGCGCTTTACGCGGTTGCGGGTGACGGCATTGCCGACGCGCTTGCTGACCACAAAGCCAAACCGGCTGTGGGAAAGGCAATTGGCCAGACAGCACATGACGACACCCGACCCGCGACGACAGCGGCCGGACTTGCGCACACGGACGAAGGAGCGAGTATCCCGCAAGCGGTAACGCCGTTTCATGGGGAGGGGGCCCAACGGAGCGAAGGCCTAGTATTTTGCCTTGCGGTGAGTCAACTGGACAGCGATATGTTTGCGTCCGCGCAGGCGCCGCCGCTTGATCACATTGCGCCCGCCGGGCGTCTGCATGCGCTTGCGAAAGCCGTGGGTCTTCAGGCGTTTGCGTACTTTGGGTTGCCAGGTTCTCTTGGGCATGCGGTTCCTGCCAATGCCATGCGATATGAGCCGGCCGCACAGGCGAGACCCATGAAAGATAGTAGAGGATTATAGGAAATGGCGGGATCCGCGTCAAATACAGACCCACAGACAAACCTTTCTGCGGCCTGTTCCGCAAGGACCGTTGCCCAGCCGCAGGAGACGCAGGGCATCGTGGCGGCCCGCTTCGTGGAAGTGGCGGTGTTTGTGCCCATCCAGCGGGAATATCGCCCGGATACCGTGGATATCCTTACCCTGGCGGAGGAAGAGATACCCCTGGACAAGGAATTCCGGCTGTTTCACTATGCCGTGCCCGAGGCGCTCTGGGGCCAGCTCGTGCCTGGCCATCTGGTCAATGTGCCCTTTGGCCCGCGCAAGGTGCAGGGCATCGTCATGCGCCTGCAGCACACCACGCCCGTACCGGCCCGGGATGTCCTTTCCCTGGCCCGTGAAGAGCCCGTTCTGCGACCGTATCAAATCCGGCTCGCGGCCTGGATGGGCCACTACTATGTCGCTCCCCTGGCGGCCTGCCTGGCTCTCTTTGTACCGCCAGGTGTCCTGTCCCGAACGGGCGGGGCGGCCACCGTCAGGGCCAGGCACGACTGGTACATCCAGCTGCTTGTGGCGGCTCCCGATTTTGTCAGTGCCCTCATGCGCCTGGGTCGCACGACACAGCAGAGCCGGGTGCTGGAATGCATGCTGGATCATCCGCAGGGGGTCTGGTCCCGCCGGGTCCTGCAGAAGGCCTGCGACCTGCCATCCCCCGCCGCCTTGCGTGCCCTGCGCCAGAAGGGCTGGATTACCCAGGCGGAAGACACAGTCCGCCTGGCACAGCCGGAGGCAGAAGTCCAGCGGTTCCTGCTGGAATTGAAGGGTACCCGCAAATACCTGCGCTACCTGGAAGCGATAGCCGCCCGGCAGGAACCGGTTTGGAAGTCGGATCTGGCACCCGCAACCAAACTGGATCTGCGCGGGCTGCGTTGGCTGGCGGAACACGGTCTGATCGCCCTGCAGCGCCGCCAGCGTTTCCGGGACCCGCTGGCGGGAGCTGTCTTTGCGCGTTCGGAACCCTTGACCCTGACGACCCAACAGCAGACCGTGTGGGATCAGCTGGCACCGCATCTGCGTCCCGCGACCCGCCCCGCGGGGTACCGTCATCCCATCTTGCTGCAGGGCGTGACCGGCAGTGGCAAGACCGAAATCTATCTGCGGGCCATACAGGCCTGTATGGCCCAGGGGGGCCAGGCGATCGTCCTGGTCCCGGAAATTGCCTTGACCCCACAGACCGTCCGCCGCTTTGGTGGACGGTTTCCGGGTCGGGTCCAGGTCATGCATTCCCGCCTGGGGCCAGGGGAACGCTATGACGTCTGGCGCCTGGTGCAGGCGGGAGAGGTGGATGTGCTGATTGGGCCGCGCAGTGCCCTGTTTGCTCCCATGCCGCGTCTGGGCCTGATTGTCATTGATGAGGAACATGAGGACTCCTACAAGCAAAATGCCGAGGAATGGGGAGACCAGACCGTGTTCTACGATGCCCGTCGGGTCGCGGAGGAACTGGGGCGGCGGGAAAATGCCCTGGTGCTCATGGGCAGTGCGACGCCGAGCCTCCAGACGCTGCACCGGGTTTTTGCCGGGGAGATTCTGCGCCTTTCACTGCCGCACCGGGTGCGGGAAACCGGACATGGCGGAGCGCCTGCGCCCCTGCCCCCGATTGAACTGGTGGATATGCGCCAGGAACTGATGGCGGGCAATCTGAGTGTCTTCAGCCGGGCCCTGAAGACCCAGTTGCAGCGGGTCATGGCCCAGCGGGAGCAGGCCATTCTGTACATCAACCGCCGGGGCACCCGCTCCTTCATCAATTGCCGTGCCTGTGGCCATGTCCTGCACTGCCGGGTCTGTTCAACGCCCATGACGTTTCATGAGGATATCCAGCGCCTGCAGTGCCACACCTGTGGCCGGGAAGCGGCCATACCCCGGCATTGTCCCGTATGCCAGGACCGCCGTATTCGGTTCTTTGGTTCCGGGACGCAACTGGTCGAAAAAGAACTGCGCTTCCTGTTGCCCATGGCCCGCGTACTGCGCTGGGATGCCGACAGTACGCGCGGCAAGGGACAGCACCAGGCCATCATGGAACAGTTTCGCGCGCACCAGGCGGACATTCTCGTAGGGACCCAGATGGTGGCCAAGGGTCTGGATCTGCCATTGGTGACGCTGGTGGGCGTGGTCGCGGCCGATGTGGGATTGTTCCTGCCGGATTACCGGGCACCGGAGCGCACCTGCCAGCTCCTGATACAGGTGGCGGGACGGGCCGGCCGGAGCGAGCGCGGCGGCCGGGTGGTAATCCAGACCTATGCCCCTGACCACTACGGTATACAGGCCGCGGCCACCCACAATTATGACCAGTTTTGCCGACGCGAGTTGCAGTTCCGGCAAGAAATGGCCTATCCCCCGCACCAGCGCCTGGCACGTCTGGTGTATTGGGACAAGAACGCCATGCGGGCCGAAGCCATGGCCCAGGAGATGGCCGACAGTCTCCGGCGGGCCCGGGAGACCCTGTCCGGCACGGCCAGCGGACTGGACATTGTGGGTCCCACGCCCCCGTTCTACGAAAGGGTGCGTGGCTACTGGCGCTGGCAGATCCTGATTCTGGGACAGGACCCGGCGACCCTGATCCGGTCGGTGCCCCTGCCCCATGGCTGGCGTGTGGATCTGGATCCGGTCTCCACCCTGTAACAGGCCGGACTGCGCCGCCGTTTTGCGGACAGCGCCGGGAAAGCGGGATGCAGTCGGGTTATGGCCCTGCAGAGTTTTGGCATCAGCGTAATGCGTACCCTAGAATCCCATGTTTGCACTCCTGTGCTTTCTGCCATACAGAGCGGGGATGGAACACTGGCTGATGGAATTTGATGGCACCAATTTTATATATCTGACGTTGGCGATCGGGCTGGCCGGATGCCTGTATGTTTTGTTCAAGATGCGGCAGGTATTGTCACAGGATGCAGGCAACGAAACCATGCGCGAAATTGCGGCCGCGATCCAGGCCGGGGCTGCGGGATTCCTGCGGGACGAATACCGGGTGCTGGGCATTTTCGTGCTGATTGTCACGGCTTTGGTGAGTGTCATGATTGACTGGCAGACGGCGGTCAGTTTTGTGCTGGGAGCCGTGACTTCTGCCACCGCCGGCTATCTGGGCATGTATGTGGCGGTGCGGGCCAATGTACGCACCGCGGCCGCCAGCCGCGAGTCCCTGAACGGGGGCTTGCGCGTGGCCTTCAGCAGCGGATCCATCATGGGCCTGTCCGTTGTGTGTTTCAGTGTGATCGGGCTGACCCTGCTGTATCTTCTGTTCAACGGTGAAGTGCGCTACATTACGGGATTTGGTTTCGGCGCCAGCAGCATTGCCCTGTTTGCCCGGGTCGGTGGCGGCATTTTCACCAAGGCGGCCGATGTGGGTGCGGACCTGGTCGGCAAGGTGGAACAGGGCATTCCTGAAGACGATCCCCGCAATCCGGCCGTCATCGCCGACAACGTGGGGGACAACGTAGGGGATGTGGCCGGCATGGGGGCCGACCTGTTTGAAAGCTACAGCGGCTCCATTATCGCCGCAGCGACCCTGGGGCTGGTCGTAATGGGGCTGGAAGCCGCCCTCCTGCCCTTTGTGGTGGCAGGGCTGGGGATTATCGCCGCCCTGATCGGATCCTTTCTGGTGCGTACCCGTGAAAACGCCACGCAGGAGGATCTGCTGGCCACATTGTCGCGTGCCATTTACGTTTCGTCCGGGATTGTGGCGCTGCTGGTGGCCGCATTCATCTGGTTGTCCAATTCGGTGCTGGGCATGCCGATCCCCTGGCGTTTCTGGTGGGTCATCGTACTGGGTCTGGTCGCCGGCAACCTGATTGGCTGGTTTACGGAATACTATACCAGCTATACGCGTCGGCCGACCCAGGCGATCGCCGAAGCCGGGAGTACGACGGCGACCCTCATTATTGAAGGACTGTCCGTAGGCATGATCAGTACGGTCCTGCCTGTCATCACCGTGGCGGTCGCCATCGTGGTCAGCCTGCTGGTAGGGGGGATCGAGAACGGCATGTTTTCCGTGGCCCTCGCCGGTGTCGGCATGCTCAGCACGCTGGGCATTACCCTGGCTACAGATGCCTATGGTCCGGTGGCAGACAATGCGGGGGGCATTGCCGAAATGAGCCAGTTGCCCGGCGAGGTCCGGGAGCGCACCGATGCCCTGGACAGCCTGGGCAATACCACGGCCGCGACGGGCAAGGGATTTGCCATTGGCTCCGCGGTGCTCACCGCGCTGGCCCTCATGGCGGCCTTTGTGGCGGAGGCGGGCATTGAAACCCTGGATCTCCTCTCTCCGGTCCTGTTGCCCGGTCTGTTACTGGGAGCTATGCTGCCGTTCTTCTTTGCGGCACGCACCATGACTGCCGTGGGGCGTTCCGCCCAGAGCATTGTGATGGAAGTGCGCCGCCAGTTTCGGGAGATCCCCGGCATCATGGAATTCAAGAACAAGCCAGACTACAAGGCCTGTGTTTCCATCAGTACGCGCAGCGCCCTGCGGGAAATGGTGTTGCCGAGCCTCATTGCCATTCTGGCGCCGCTGCTGATGGGGTTTCTCCTGGGGCCTCAGGCGTTGGCCGGCATGCTCATTGGCGCGATCGCCTCGGGATTCCTGTTGGCCGTCATGATGGCCAACGCGGGCGGCGCCTGGGACAACGCGAAGAAGTGGATTGAGACAGGTGAGTACGGCGGCAAGGGTTCGGAGTACCACAAAGCCGCGGTCGTCGGCGACACGGTGGGGGATCCCTTCAAGGATACCAGCGGACCCTCGCTCAATATTCTGATCAAGCTGATGAGTATTGTCAGTTTGGTGTTTGCCGGCTCCTTTGGATCTGGCCTGCTCAACCTCTTCTGATTTTCTGTCCAGGTAGAAATTGACTTCATCTTGCAGGATGGCAAGTTGGTAGCATTCCATACAGGACCATCCTGTACTCCTCAGGAACTGGGCTGCGCTTCCGCAAGGGATTTGATGATGAGGCGCCAACAGGACGTTTTGGTACTGGATTTCTGGTAACCCACAGGTTCTCTCCCCATGTTGATATGGATGGAGAGATATCAGTGTTGGGGGCAACGGTGCCATTCCAGAGCCAAACGCTATCCGGCCCAACACGGGGATCCCGTGGTTCCAGACCTGTATGGACGCCTCGCCGATACCATTGCGTGTATATCTGTTCCAGGTGCGAAAGCCGATTGCGGGTCATTTGGGCCGTGTCATCCGATGTGGTCTGGGACATGTTCAGGCGTATGACAGGATGAATGGGGTGCAAGGTAGCGGTGCCTCGCACCGCTGTGTCCACAAAGAGCGCCTCAGGGGCCCCGGCAACGGTGGCACGGGCCAATCCGGCTTGTGCACAGGCCCAATGCGGGCATGCCTCGATGACGATGGGGATCCCCTCTCGTCCTGGGGCCCCGGCCAGGAACTGGCCGTCGAGGCGTGTTTCCCGGCGCTGTGGCGTTGGGTACGAGCCTGGTGGGTGCCTGTGGGATGGGGGGAGGCGGAACCCCTGTGGCTCGCGGCCGACCCCCAGGTCATGGGCCACCAGTACATCCTCCCACGGGCACCGCGAACCCGTTGGTAGCCAAAGTACTTTCAAGGGGCGACGGGCACACACGCCGTAATCCGCCGTCGCCGTGAAATCACGGCGGCTCTTGTCCCGCCGATACCCCACCACTGGCAGCGGCTGGGTATCCCGCACATAGAGGGAGGCGCAGGTGGCCCCCAGTTCCTGGGTCCAGTGCTGTCGCCGTTCTTCCACCCGCCGGGACAGACTCCGGGCGCGCCGGTGGAACTGACTCTGGCGGAGCAACCGGGGGAAGAGAGGCAGGTCATGGGCCCACAGAAACGCCAGGCACGGCGTCTCCCCGGGAAAGGGCAGGAAATCCCTCCACAAGAGCCGCGTCATGACAAGAGCCGCGTCATGACTTCACGGTCACGGAAGGTCGGCTTCGCCCCCACCTTGCCCTGGAGCCCACGCACGCCATAGCATTGATACCCGTCATCCACCCACACGAACACCACGGGCGCCCGATCCTCAAGTGCTATACTGAGTGCCATGGGGAAACCTCCGCATGTAGCGGTAAGGCACTTTCATTCTGAGTGTTTCCCCTGTTATCGTCAAACAGTTAATTCCACATTAGATGTGTTTAAGTGAAGGAGCAGTCCGATGCAAGTGTCTACACTTCGTCGCTTCGCCGTCCTGTTGACGGCTCTTGTATGCCTGTTGGCTTTGTCCGCACCGGTGCAGGCCGGCGACTTGGTCCAGGATTGCGCCAGCAACAGCAGCATCTGCTGGGCCGAACACGTCATGTCGTCAACGTGGACGTCGGCAAACGAAAATACGATCCAGCCGTCCGGTTTTTCGGTGGTATGGCTGGGATCGAATGCCAGCGCCCCGTCCAGTTGGACCGTCGGCAACTGCCTGCCCGCGCTGCTGATGGGAAGTGCCTATGACCTGTACTTCCAGTACAGCAACACATCCCCGGCCTTCCAGCTGTGGTCCGTGCCGCAGTCCATCCGGTACGGCTACCAAAACGCTGACGGCCAGTGGGTGTTAGGCACCGCCTCCTATTACTCCCCGGAGTGGATCACATGGTTGTTCTACTTCGACCCGACCGACATAGCAGACGATCCGCCCACGGTGGGGCAGCTCTGCTACGCCTTGAAATAGCCGACAGCCAAGTGTCCTGCCCACCTGTCCCATAGCCATTACAAGGGGGCAGGCGGCGCCTTGCGGTCTGCCCTGCACAACACACTAAATCTACAGTGGTAAATATATAGTGCCATGATCAGGCCTTATCCTGACGCGGGAGCCACTTCCTGTCCTCTGTTCCTACGACGATTGCGCCAGTCCCCATGGACCTGACCACGATCACCGGCTGGTTGACCTATCGGGAAGAAGCCGCCGACCGTCTGGTCCCGGCACTGGGCCCGGCCTACCTTGACGACCTGCAGAGCGGAGCGGACCGCAAGCACGGCTGGCAGCTGGCGGAAATCCACGGGGACACCACACCAGACGGGATCCCGTACCTGCTGGACCTGGCGACCATCCGGCGCCGGCGGTGGCGCGGTCTGCTCCGAGTGGCGCACAGCGTGGCACATGGCCTGGCGGCACCACCGCCGGGAGGGGGCCGTTTTCCGGTTAGTTACCGCTGTAATACTAAATCTGGCGCAACAGTCCCTGAAAGTACGCTTCCCGGGTGGAAAGCCACAGGGTTTTCCCGAAACGCCGTGGTCGGGCCAGAAACACATATGGGATGTTCGAGGGCAGCAAGGCAGCAAAGTGGTGGGTTTTGTCCACATACAGGCCATGGCGGGTGCGGATCGCGATGTATTCGGAGGTATGCCGGGATGGCAGGGGCTTTGCCATCAGACCACCGGGCAGGATTGATAGGGAAACCGGACTGTATGGTAGACGGGTCTGACAGCTTGCCGGGCCCCCTGCGGGCAAAGGGCCGGACAGGCAGGAATTGGTCTGGCCGCTAGATCGCTTTGACGGCTTCCTGAACCGCCGCCTCAACAGGGCGTCCCCAGTCCAGGTTTTCGTTGGCGCTCTGGGCAAACCGGCCAATGGCCAGAATGGGTTGCGCGCCTTCCAGGGCCTGTACCAGGGCCAGACAGCCATCAATACTGTAGACGGTCTGCCAAATTCCCGCCTGGGCGGTCTGGGTCCAGAACTCGACCATCCACTGCTGCAGGATCTGCGTCAGCCAGAGTCTGTGTTCGTGGGGAATTCGCTCCAGAGACTGTACCAGATAACGCAGGCATTCCCGTGTCCGCACGGCATGTCGCATGCCCTTGATCTGGAGCAGTGCCTGCTGCAGGCCCGGGAGCATGTCGGTGATGTACGTCCAGCGCTCGGCTTCCAGCAGGTTGGGCAGAATGCGCAGGTAAAAGGAAGCCAGGGCCTCTCCTTCCAGCAATACAGGGGCGCGGGCCACCAGGCGACGCATCAGGGCCTTCTCCGATACCGCCGTCTTGTCCTGTGGGGCCCGCAACTGGCACAAAAGCTCCAGCCAGGTTTCGTTCAGGTGCCACTCTTCGGGTTCCTTGGGGGTGGAGCGAAAGAGACGCTGCAGAAAGCCGGGGTTGGACCGCCGTGCCAGCAAGGCCATGCCCTGTTGGGGGTAGCCCGCCTGGACATAGGCTTCCGCCAGGCGGCGTATCGTCTGGCGCTTGACGTTTTCGTCCTGCAGCTGGTTGATCCACGGCCATGACTTGCGGACCTGGGCATCGGCCTGGGCCGGTTCCTTCCGCTCCAGGCAACCCTGGACTATGACACAGATGGCATCGCTGCGGGCCGTATCCTCCGGCGGAATTTTGTCTACCATGGCGGAGGCTTCCGCGAGCCAGCCTGTTTCGATCAGGGCCGCCGTGGCGCCGGCCGCCGTCCAGCCATCGCTGCGACTGGCCAGATGTACGAGCCGATCCGCCATCTGGCGCACCGCCGCGTCGGTATGCCGGGCAACCGGCAAGGCGCGCAAGGCTTCCTGAAGGGTGAAGACCAGGAAGTCCACATCGGTATTGGCGCCTGTGCGCACGACATGGCGCAGGAGGTTGTCGTCAGCGTCCCGCACCGGCAAGGCGTTTTCCCGCTGGGCCTCCATGATGTTGTGCATGATGTCCATGGTGTCCAGCACCGCCTGGCATTCCCCGGTACGCGCCAGTACCGTGGCCGTGTACCGGCGGATGGTGACATCTGCCGGCACATAGTCCTGGACGGCCGTCAGGCACAGTTCCATGGTGGGTCGGCAGCCCGGCTTGATTTCCCCCTCCTCCATCACACAATGGGCCGCGAGTTCCGCCAGAAACTGGGCACCGGCCAGTTCAAAGCGGGACAGGCAGGTGGTGATGAGGTGTGCGGTCAGGGGATGCAAGGGGGAAGCCGCCACGGTGATGGCCAGGTGCGGACGCAGATCCGGTGAATGCATGATCGCTTCCCAGGTGCCCGGAATCTGGTCCAGCCGTTCCAGGCACGTGAAGATCAGGGCAGTACTGTGCAAATGCGCGGCGGTTGTGCCAGCCAGCAACAGGTGTTCGCTGTAGGCATCCACTTCTTCGGGTGTGGCCTGGATCAGCAGGAAGATGTGTTGTTCCAGACGCTTGCGCACGAACTGCAGGACATTGCGGCGTTCCCGGGAAGATGCAGCAAGCACCAGCAGCGCCCTGGGCACAGCCAGGGGCTGCCGCGGCGCAATCAGGGTCGCCAGCACCAGGGCGGAGTCGGCATGGCCCGTACTGGCCAGCATATGCCAGCATCTCTCTGCCAGCCAGGAGTCAGGTTGCCGGATGTTGCGTTCCTCTTTCAGGAGACGTGGCGATGCCTGGAGGGAAGACAGGGCGTGCTGCAGCGCCTGAATGGCCTGGTGCCCCAAAGTGCCCGGCGATTGCAATTCCCTGGAGGTGACCATGGTGTGCCTTGACGGGACGGGATCCGGTTTACTCCGGGTCGGGCTGGACCGACAACAGGGACCGCACCGTATCCAGGGAATGGCGCATCTGGGCTTGGCGGATGGCCGTGGTGAGATCACTGCGGGTCCGTTCCAGCGTGCTGCGCAGGACATCCGCCTTGCGCCGCAGGCCGTTCGTGAGTGCTGCGGGCAGATCCACCATGTTGAGCAGATCGTAGATTTCATCCATGATGGCCAGAAACGGTTCGGCTTCGGCCACCCGGTCCTCGCGCAGCAGGTCCAGGATGTAACGCCGGAGTTCTGTCGCCGCTTCGGCCAGCCCACCCAGGTAGGTGGCGTGGGGAACCTGCAGATCCTGGGGCGAAGGGATGGCGGACTGCGTGACAAAAGCCATCAGCAACGAGGCTTCCACCAGCTCCTTCAGGGCATCCTGGGTATACCCGGCCGTGGCCAGAAACACATAGGGCTGGGTGTCCTGCCGGATCCGCGTGGCCTGATCCCGGGCCTCGGCCAGGAGCCGCTCGGCCGTGGCCTGATCATGGCGGTGCAGGGCCCGGATACTGTGGGCGCAGGTGCGTGTCAGCAGACGGGTATGTTGCAGTGTGCGATCCCGGATGGTGCTGACGGCAGACAGCTCGGTGATGATATCCGTTACGATGCGGTGCAGAGGTGTTTCCGGCAAATGTGCTTCCTGGCCGTTCTGACAGGGATATGAATCGTCCAAGTATAGCCAGGAGTCGCGGTCTTGACCAATCAGGGCCGTCAGGTTGATGCCTCCGGATTTGCGGCCAGGGGTCCCCAGCCGCCACCCCCTGGCGTCGCCACCCGCAACAGGTCGCCCGGGTGACCGTGAACGGTGAATTTCCCCGGCAAATTCTGTATGTCCCCCTCATGGCGGTGCATCTGGTTGAGGCCACGGGCACCGTCCTGGCCGCCCTGCAAGCCCCACGGCGCCACATGACGCCGTTCGCTGAGCATGGTCATGGTGGCGTCTGCCAGGAGACGGATACTGCGTACGATGCCATTGCCGCCGGGATACTGGCCCTGGCCCCCACTGCCGTGACGCACCGCATATTCCACAACTTGCAGGGGAAATGCCAGTTCCAGCGCTTCCACAGGCGTATTGAGTGTATTGGTCATATGCACCTGCACGGCATCGAGGCCGGGCTGATCCGGACCGCCCCCCATGCCGCCGGCCATGGTTTCATAGTAGGTCCAGAGGGTGCCATCGGCCCGGCGGCCGCCCAGGGTCAGGTTGTTCATGGTGCCCTGGCTGGCAGCTGGAATGCGATCCGGCAGGGCCTGGGCGGCTGCCCCCAGGACCAGATCGGTGATGCGCTGGGAAGTTTCCACATTGCCACCGGCCACGGCGAAGGGATGAATGGCGTTCACCACACAGCCTGCCGGCGCTTCCACCCGGATGGGCGCGAACGTGCCGGCATTGATGGCCGCCTCTTCGGCCATCAGGCAGATGGCCAGATAGTAGCAGGCGGACTGGGTGATGGCAATCACGGCGTTCAGGGAACCGGCGAAGCAGGGCTCCGTATGGGTGAAGTCAAAGACGATCTCGTCGCCGGCAATGGTAAACGCCACATGCAGACGGATTTCGCGTGTGGCGCCATCGGCGGTCCACTCCAGCACATCCGCAAATTCGTGGCGTCCGTCCGGCCAGGCCTGGATGGAGGCCCGCATAATCGCCTCGCTATGGGCCATCAGGGCCTGGGTGGCCTGCAAGGTTGCCGCCAGCGAGAAGCGCGCACAGAGGTCCTGCAGGCGCCGGGCGCCCGTTTCATGGGCGGCCCGCTGGGCATTGAGATCACCGCGCCGTTCCTGGGGCGTGCGGACATTGCGCAGGATCAGATCCTGCAAATCCTGGTTCAGGATGCCGGCCCGGTAAAGCTTGACCGGCGGGATAATGATGCCTTCCTGATAAATTTCGGTGGACAGGGGCAGGGATCCCGGTGCCATGCCGCCCACATCCGCATGATGGGCCCGGCTGGCGACAAAGAAGGGCGGCAGGACCGAGCCGGCCGGAAATACCGGCGAAATCATGGTGATGTCCGGCAGGTGATTGCCGCCCATGAACGGGTCGTTGACAATGACAACGTCGCCGGCGTTCCAGTCCGGGAACAGAGGGAGAACCGTGGCCACGCTGGCTGGCATGGCGCCCAGATGGGCCGGGATATGGGCGGCCTGGGCCACCATCTGTCCCTGGGCATCAAACACGGCACAGGAGAAGTCCAGGCGTTCCTTGATGTTGGGGGAAAACCCGGTACGGCGGAGAGTCTCGCCCATCTCCTCCGCAATGCTGGAAAGACGATGGCGCCAGACTTCAAGTTGCAGGGGGTCCATGAGGTTCTTCCGGCATTACAGGTGCGTGGGGACCAGCATTAGGTTGGACCAGGGATCCACCCGGGCCTGCCAGCCGGGATGAATCAGGATGGTGCTGTCATATTGGACCACCAGGGCCGGGCCAACCAGGGTATTGCCATGCTGCAAGCGATTCCGGAACCAGCAGGGGATGGTAACGGGAGCCTCCGCGCGGAACCATGTGGTTACAGACATGTCGGGCGCCGGCGGCTCCGGCAAGGGTGGCAGGCTGGACCGGGGCAGCTGGAGATCCTGGTTTTGTCCCCTGCCGCGGACGCGCAGATTCACCAGTTCGACCGGATCATCCGGGGCGGCATACCCGAACCGTTGCCGGTGCGCCTGATGAAACCGGTCCAGTGCCTGGGCCAGGCTCTCTGCCGTGACAACCGGCGCCAGGGGAATGGTCAGTTCGTAGCTTTGGCCGGCATAGCGCATGTCCGCGTACGGTGCCACAGTGACGGTACCCACATCGTCCTGATTCAGGATGGTGCGTACGGTCTCCGCCAACTGGGCCAGAATTTCGGCGATGGTGTTGGCCTGCACCAGGATTTGGGGGCCGGCCAGCAGCAGGGAGCGGGACGCATGGTGTTCGGCCCGGGCCAGGAGCAGGCCCATGGCACTGAGAGTCCCGGGCGCCGGGGGAATCAGGATTTGCCGGATCCCCAGCTCCTCCGCCAGGGTACAGGCGTGCAGGGGCCCCGCACCCCCAAAGGGAATCAGGGTGAAATCCTGCGGGTTGTGGCCTCTTTCGACCGATACGACCCGCAAGGCCCGTTCCATGGCCGCATTGGCCACATCCAGAATCCCCAGGGCCGTAGCCGCCACGCTGGTCACATGGAGGGTTTGCCCCAAAGTCCGGATGGCCGTCTGGGCCAGGTCGGGATGCAAGGCCAGAGGCGCTGCATCATCCCCGAACTGATGCATGGGCAGGCGTCCCAATACCAGGTTGGCATCCGTCACCGTGGCTTGGGTTCCCCCGAGACCGTAACAGGCCGGTCCGGGATGGGCACCGGCACTCTGCGGACCGACCCGCAAAATCCCGGCCGAATCCGCATAGGCCAGACTGCCCCCGCCGGCACCGACGGTCTGGATGTCAATCATCGGTACACAGACCGGCAGGCCCGCCAGTTCGCATTCCGTGGTCATGGGAATGCCATCATGACAGAGCGCGGTGTCGGTCGAGGTTCCGCCCATGTCGATGGTCATGATGGAAGGGGAAGCGGTCTCCAGTGCCCGCTGGGCCAGAGCGTAAGCCCCCACGACACCCCCCGCCGGGCCGCTTACCAGCAGGTGGACCGGCAGTTGATGGGCCGTGGCCGGACGCATGGTGCCGCCATTGGATTGCATAATGCGCAGGGATTGGTGAGGCACCCGGTCCTGCAGGTTTTGCAGGTAGTGGCCCACCCGGTGCTGCAGATACGCATTGGTGGCCGTGGTGACCGTGCGTTCGTACTCCCGGTATTCCGGCAATACGTCACTGCTGAGAGACAGGGGGGTATGGGGCAGGTAGCCTTGCAGAATCCTGGCGGCTTCCTGTTCGTGGCAGGGATTGAGAAAGGAGAAAAGGAACACGATGCAGATGCATTCGACCTGCATGTCCACCAGTTGGGGGCCCAGGGCATGGAGTTCGGGGAGAGAGAGCGCTTCCTGTACTTCCCCACGGGCATTGATCCTTTCGCTTACCTCAAACCGCAATGCGTCGGGAATCAAGGGGGGAAGCCGGGATTGGGAGAGACGGTACAAATAGGGACGGTTCTGGCGTCCCAACTGCAGAATGTCGCGAAACCCCCGGGTGGTGATCAGGGCGGTTTTGGCCCCGTTCCTTTCCAGCAGGGTGTTGGTGGCGACCGTCGTGCCATGAAGGATGTGGGGAAGCGCCGCGGCGCCCGAAGCGGCTTGCGCCACCGCCGCAAGCCTGTCTTCTATGCCTTGCTGTACGGCACGGCTCTGATCCTCCGGCGAAGAGGGCAACTTTACCACATGGACCTGTGAATCCTGCAGAAAGACAAAATCCGTGAAGGTTCCGCCCACATCCACGCCGACCAGGATTTCGGGGACAGTGGTGCGGGATGGAGTTGGGGGCGGATAGGACAGGGAGCTGGTCATGCGGGGCATCAGGCGGTGAATTGGATTCGGGCCACCCATTTGATCTGCTTGAGCGCGTCATCGGTTTCGGCCGGCACGATGAGCCGCACCAGGCCCTGTTGTCGGGTCAGGGGGGTGCCATCCCGCCAGAGGGCCAGGAGTACAGGCCCCTGTGCGGGATCTGCCAGGACCTCCTGCGCCGTCAGGCGGGTACCGAAGCCATCCCCACTGATGATGGCCACCTGTGCAAAGCGGGAAACGCCACAGGCGGCGGCCAGCGTGGACAGCAGGGGGCCCCGGAAGTGGAAAGGACCGGAAGTGCCATGTCCCGTGCTCACGATAAGGCAGTCTTGCACACTGTGGGGCGGGAGTGCGTGCAGGCGTGCCAGGGAAAACCGGTCAGATGCCGGGGCGCCGGGCGTCCTGACGTGGACAGTGGGATCATCCCCTGGGGGTGAGGGATTGGGTTCATGGCTATGCGGGGCCAAGGGATCATGCCCCGTCCCGGGAATCCCCTCGGCTGCCTGCGGCTGGTGATGTGCCCTGTCCTGCTGCATCGTATGGCTGGTCATATCCCGACTGTCTGGACCGGAAGGATCGCCTGCGAAGGGTCACATGTGACAGGCCAAAACCATGGCGCTGGACCTGTCACCGGGCCGGCGCCGCTGGCCGCACAGGCAAGGCTCCCGCCTGTGCCCGGATGACACCATCCCAGGCTGTTGCTACATTATAGGGGCACAAGGTCTGTCCCGCCGGGAATTCCCATGCCCGCCGTTGCCCTCCCGGGCAGCGCACTTTCTTTCCGGCACATTGGGATCTGCAGGCCAGAAGGTGGTACAATAAAGGCAGCCTTATTTACAGTGTGCCCTTTCAGACCAGACGGTTTCGGCCTCGCCCACCAGCCTGTTAGGAAGTAGCTCGCCACAGGGTGGTGACCGAAGAGTTCTGCTGGGATGTACAGGGACAGGCAATTGCAAAAGGAGCAAGTGTAATGGCAAGTGTAACCTACGAAAACGTATACAAGACCTGGGGCGAAGTAACCGCCGTCAACGACCTGTCGTTGAACGCGGCCGACAAGGAGTTCCTGGTATTGGTGGGACCCTCGGGCTGTGGGAAGACCACATCCCTGCGGCTTCTGGCCGGCCTGGAGGAAGTGACGGAAGGCACCATCCAGATTGGGGATCGCGTCGTCAATGACGTGCAGCCCAAGGATCGCGATATTGCCATGGTGTTCCAGAGCTACGCGCTGTATCCGCACATGAGTGTGTATGACAACATGGCCTTTGGTCTCAAGTTGCGCAAGACACCCAAGACGGAAATCCAGCAACGGGTACAGGATGCGGCGGAACAGCTGGGAATTGAGGAACTGCTGGACCGCAAGCCCAAGCAGTTGTCGGGTGGCCAGCGCCAGCGTGTTGCCGTCGGTCGGGCCATTGTTCGCAATCCCGCCGTGTTCCTCTTTGACGAACCGCTGTCCAACCTGGACGCCAAGCTGCGGGTGGAAACCCGGGCCAATCTCTCCAAGTTGCATGCTCGCCTTGCCACTACGTTCATTTACGTGACCCATGACCAGGTGGAAGCCATGACCATGGCCACCCGCATTGCGGTCATGCGTCTGGGCGTGCTGCAGCAGTTGGATACGCCGCAAAATCTCTATCAGCATCCCCATAATGTCTTTGTCGCCGGGTTCATCGGCAGTCCTTCCATGAACTTCTTCGATGCGACCCTGGTGGAAAACGATGGGAAGCTGGAGGTCAACACGCCGGGATTCCGGCTGGAAGTCCCGGAACCCAAGGCCACGGAATGGCGCATGCAGACGGGCAAGGAATTGATTTTGGGCATTCGCCCCGAAGACATCCACGCCAAGGAATACACGCCGCCGGGCATTCTGGAATCCGATATGGAAGCCCAGGTGGACGTTGTGGAACTCATGGGCCATGAGATTTTCCTGTATCTCATGACCAAGGATGACAAGCAGTTCATCGCCCGGGTGGATCCGCGTGTGCGCCAGACCCGCGGTGACAGCATTGAGTTGGCCGTCAACATGGCCAACGCGCACATTTTCGATCCCCAGACCGAAGTGTCGCTGGCTTCCTGACCTGCGCAGTCAACTTGCATTGGGGCCGGACTCCCAAGAGCCCGGCCCTTTTTTTGTGGTTTGGCCTTAACGCATCTATGGTTTGGACGGCGTCATGAGCCCCACAGATATGGATGTATACCAGTCCCTGGTCCAGCAGGATGGGGGCAAGATCGTGATGCTGGTCCTGGATGGTCTGGGCGGGTTGCCAGTGAGGCCCCATGGTGTCACCGAACTGGAATATGCCCGTACCCCCCATCTGGATCAGCTGGTCCAGGAAGGCATGACCGGCCTCAGTGTTCCCGTGCGTACAGGTGTGGAGCCGGGTAGCGGTCCCGCCCATCTGGCACTCTTTGGCTACGATCCGGTGACCCATGCCATTGGGCGCGGCGTGCTGGAAGCGCTGGGGATCGACTTTCCGCTCATGCCCGGGGATATGGCCGCCCGCGGCAATTTTGCGACCGCAGATGCGGCGGGCGTTATTGTGGACCGCCGGGCCGGTCGCATTCCCACAGCAGAATGCCAACGCATCACAACGCTCCTGCAAGATGCTACAAGCGATTGCCTTCCCGGATACGAGGTGTTCGTCAGACCGGTGAAGGAATACCGCTTCGTGCTCGTGCTGCGCGGAGAGGGTCTGGGGGGCCAGTTGACGGATACGGACCCCGGTGCGGTGGGCCGGAAGCCCTTGCCCGTAACCGACCAATCCGGCACGAAGGCCGGACAGAAAACGGCGGTCCAGTTCAATCGCTGGCTGGAAACAGCCCGCAACGTGATCCGGGAGGAACCGGCGGCCAATACCCTGAATTTGCGTGGCCTGGCCATGGACCCGGGACTGCCTTCCTTCCGGAAAGTCTTTGGTCTGCAAGCCGCGGCCATTGCCGTATATCCCATGTATCGGGGCGTGGCCCGCCTGGTGGGCATGGAGCCTGTGGCTTTCACCGGCGAGACCCCATCGGATCAGGTAACAGCCCTGCAGCACCATTGGCAGGCCTTCGATTTCTTCTTTCTGCACGTCAAGAAGACCGACAGTTATGGTGAGGACGGCAATTTTGCGGCGAAGGTCGGCGTGATTGAGGAAGTGGATGCCGCAATACCCGCCCTTATGGCGTTGCAGCCCGACGTGCTGGTCGTGACCGGCGATCACAGTACGCCTGTGGCCCTGCGCAGCCACAGCTGGCATCCGGTACCTACCCTCCTGTGGTCGCCCACCGTGCGCCCTGATCAGACCCGCAGCTTTGGCGAACAGAGTTGTGCGACCGGCAGCATGGGACTGTTTCCGGCGACCTCCCTCATGCCGCAGGCCATGGCGCATGCCGGACGTTTCCAGCGGTTTGGTGCCTGACCCGGCGCTGCACGCAGGATGGTCCTGGTGTGGGACATATGTCACCATGGGATCAGGCGCGGGCATGGCTGCAGGAAGCCCGCCACGTAGTCTGCCTGACGGGAGCCGGTTGCAGTGCCGAGTCCGGTATTCCCACGTTCCGGGATGCCCAGACGGGATACTGGTCCCGGTTCAAACCGGAAGAACTGGCTTCCGTGGAAGGGTTTCGGCGCGATCCGGCACGGGTATGGCAATGGTATCGGGATCGGTGGCGTCAGGTCCGGCAGAGTACACCCCATGCGGGACATCGGAAACTGGTAGCCTTGGCCCGGCAAGTGCCACAATTTGATCTCATAACCCAGAATGTTGACGACCTGCATGAACGGGCAGGACATACAGCGGTCTTGCACCTGCATGGTGAACTGGCCCGTTTCCGGTGCCTGTCCTGCCGGTCGGAGCATAAGCTGCAGCCAGGGGATCGGGACCGCGACACCCCGCCTCTTTGCCAGACATGCAACGGCCTGATACGACCGGATGTAGTCTGGTTCGGCGAGTTGCTGGATCCGGTGATTTGGGAACAGGCATGCAGGGCCAGTGCGGCGTGCGATCTCATGCTGGTAGCCGGTACCAGCGGCATGGTGTTGCCGGCGGCGGACTTGCCTTTCCTGGCCCGCGCTGGTGGGGCCAGGGTAGTCGAGATGAATCCGGACGTTACCGCAATCTCCGCCGTGGCGCAGATCGTGTTGCGGGCACCGGCCAGCCAGGGCCTGGGGTTGCTCTTGCCGTGAAGTTGCCGCAATGGAGGTAGCCAGGCTTGCCGCACGCGTGACGGTTGCCTTGCCCTGTATACATCCCTTGTCGCAGATCTGGAGCCTGTCCTGTTGCGGTCCCGAATCCTGCGGGATACCGGTATCCGATGGCGCATCCCGCGATTTGCGCGGGGCAGGAGACCAGTGGAGGTACAGATCCTCCCGGCGGGTCGGCCAGGCATCCTCGCGGGGCAGGGGTTGACCGATGGGGACTCCCTCTTCATCGCAGTCTTGGCCGATCCAGGCATCCACCTGCTGACCCGTGGTGCAGGAACAGATCGACTTCTGCCGATGTGGATTCCCCGGACCTGAACTCCCGCCCCAGGGAAAATCCGTGCCGGGGATCGACGGCATCATACTTCCCGTTCCATTTCCCGCTGCTCCCCTGCGGGGGACGGTTGCAGCTTGGCCCCAAGTCCCTTCCAGGCCTGGTGCCTGGCATAAAACCCCCCTCCCACACGATGCGCGGCAGTTCCACTATAATGAAGAGAACCAAAGGGCACGGTGCATGCACAGATCCACACTTGCAGACCGTATCCTGGCGTATATGACCAGGGTACCTCCCTCCCACCAGATTTATCGTCGGCATGAACTGGATGTGCTGGGGGCCCGCACTGACGTGGACCGGGCCCTGACCCAATTGGAGAGGGATCGCAAAATTGGCTCCCCTGCCCCCGGTATCTGGTTTCCGCTGGTGCCCTGTACGGATGCATGGGGCGTACGTTATCTGCCCCCCGTCCAACTCCGGGAGCTGGCCGAATCCCTGCTCCAACGGGAAGGCGTAACTCTGTGTCCAAGTCCACAGGAACGGGATTATGACCTGTATCACAGCTCGCTGGGCCAGGAAGGGGTGAAGGGCGTGCCGACCTTTGAGGATATCGGTGTGGAGACGGCCGCGCCCCTTTTGTTGCTGTGGGGACAGGGGCGAGTGCAAACGGTACACCAGGAAGAGCGTCTGATGCCTGAAAATCCTCTGGCCTACAGCCCTGTTTCGATTCTTGATCCCGAGGAGTTTCGGCGCGCAGCGGGCAGGGCCATGACACCTCCGGAACGCCTGGAAAAGGACATCTGGGTCAATTGCGCTCTGAAAGTGCTGGGAGAATTGCCGTTTCCCCCGCATGGCATCCACCTTTTTGCGGGGGGCACCAGTCTGACCAAGGCGTGGAATATGTCGCCCCGTTTTTCGGAAGACATTGACTTGCGTTTTCAGGGGGCGGAGGCGTATGACCGGGTGCCGGAATCTGTCAAGCGGGATGTTCATGGCTTCCTGCAGGATGCTGTCCAGGACAAACTGGTACCGCTCCTGCCTGAAGGCTGTCATGCAACCCGCCTCGGCCTATGAACATCTGTCCCCTTTGCAGCGGGTCTACGTGCAATACAGGTCCTGGTATGTTGACGTGCCGCGAACATTGAAATTGGAAATCATGTTCCCTCCGGGGCAAGTTCCATGGATCTGGCGCCAAGTCCATGCCTTTCCGACTCCCAATCCCCTGAAGCAGGACTTCCGGTTGGCTTCTTTTCCCTGTGTACTCCCATGGGTCACTATGACCGGGAAGTTGCATGCCGTATCTCTCATGACACCAGGCGCAAGTGTGGACGATATGCGCCATATCGTGGATTTGGGGATATGGCTGTCCCGGGAAGATCCTGCCGCTTACTTCCCTTACATGGTGCAACTCAGTATCCGGGAATCCGGCATCCAGAATCTGCTGGATGGTTTGTGGTCCAACCTTGACACCCTGGCCTGCTAGCCGGATTGCGCTGTCCTTTATGATGCCTACGTGGACCGCATGTTTCTGGGTAACAGACGGGAGGATGCACCAGAGTTTCACAGGGCCATTGCATCCATAAGGGCCCTCTGGCGGAACATGTGCCAGTCGGACTGGGACAATCCTGCCTATAGGATGGAAGTTCCTCCCATCCCGGAAGGTCCGGATGTCCTGTCCCGAACGGATGACGAATGCCCGCCTGACTTTGGCTTGTCCCATTGGGATCGCGGCTGAAGGCACAGGCTGTCTGTGAGGCTCCATGCGGACCTGCACAGGATCGGAAAGCGCCAGAACACAGGGAGTCAATCTGTCTGCCATCTCGGGCAAACCTGAATTCGGCATTTGGCACATGCGCAACAGGTCAATGCCAATCCGGGGGCGTGGATGTATTCCTCTCCACGACGCGGGGGCTGTACGCAACACCCGACCTGCGGGAAGCGCCTTGACACCGCATACACCAAAGACGGCAAGGCGGCTATAATGGGAGGGAACGGATGGGATGGCATGTGTCCCGGTGGGCGCCCTGGTCTTCAAAATCAGTGGCAGGCAGTGCAAAACTGGCTGCGGTGGGTTCGACTCCCATGCCATCCCGTAATCCCGGTGCAAGGCGGGCCACCGATGGGTGGGGTGAAACAGCGTTTCCCGGACTGGCAGGAACGGGCCTGGCTGTGACCATGCCCCCGGGACGTTGCGCTGCCGCGCCCCGCCGGGGGCGCATACAGGGAATTCGTCTGCGCCGTAAAGAGATGGCCAGGGAACCGGAGTTCCTTCCCGGTTGCGTCCATCCATCCGTCCGTATGCTATGATTCGGTCCGGAAAATCTCCCTTGCAGATTGTCCTTTTGCTGTGTCATTCCCTGCCTGGCCTTGAGCACGATAAACCTCGTTCAGTCCGACCAGCCCTTGCGGATTCAGAAGATTCTCTTGTATCCCTACCCTGACCTGACACGTCTCTGGTTTCGGATGCAGCTGGTGTCTCTCCCGGATCAGCCGCCCAACATTGATGTGTACATCCGCAATCCTGACGGCACGCTCAACAGCAGCCTGTCCTTTGTCGCCTATGACGATGTTTTCGTGGACGCGACCATCCATATGAAGAAGCCACAGGCCGAAGCGCCATATACCTGCACGACTGAAATTGCTACTGGCATGCCCCCCGATATCGTGGTCCATGACACCATCCACTTTGAATTTCCCCTGGTATTCCGGGACGCCGCCGGTGGCGAGGATGGTTTCGGTTATGCTATAGATCATCTGTCCCCCTGATCCTTGCCTGTGTACTCTGACATCAGGATGTCCTAATGCCTTTGCAAAAGCCCTCCTTGCGCCTGCGCGTTGAGGAAGAATATCCGATCATTGATCGTGCATCCGGAGAACTGCTGGGATACCTGAATCAGTTTCCGGACCGCAATCCCCTGGTGTTTTACCAGGAGGATGTGGAGAAGAAACTGCGGCCGCCACTGCAAAGCGTGACGGAATTGCTGCACAGCGACTCCCATCCGGATTTGCCCAGCCTGGCCGCAGCCGTGAAGAAGCAGCGGGGCCAGGTGGCCGCGTACCTGCAGCAACACGGGTGCCGCATGGCCATTGCGGGCACGCATGTGGACAGCAAGCCCCACAAACAGACCCGTGTGTTCAGCTGGTACAGCGATCTCGTGGGCCAGGTGGGCGTAGTGGCCCGCCGCATGCAAATCTTTGCCACTACGTTTGCCGTGGGGATCGAAGAACCGGAACTGGCCCTGGAAGTAATGAATGGCATTCGGTATCTTTTGCCGCATGTGCTGTGTCTCAGTACCAGCTCCCCTTTCTGGAGTGGTGAAGCCACCGGTCTCAAGAGCTATCGCCAGGTCATTCGGGATTCACTGCTGCGTACCAATCTGCCGCCCTACTTCGAGGGCATCGGGCAATACCAGGAATATCTGGATACGGTGATCCAGACCAACTGTATCCAGAAGCCTTCGGACATTCGCTGGGATGTCCGGCTGGATATGGAGCGCCAGGAGTTGATCGTCAGCATGTGTGACGCGGTAACGCGCTTCACCGACCTGGTCGCGATTGCCGGTCTTTTGCAGGCGGTGGTGGCCTGGCTGTCCGACCTGCGCCTGCGCAATATGCACTTCCGCACCTACGACCGCCTATTGTTGATGGAGAACAAGTGGCGCGCCATTCGCTATGGCACCCAGGGCCGCCTGATTGATTTTGGCAAGGAACAGGAAATCCCCCTGTTGCGCCTGACCTGGGAACTGATCGGACTGGTCCAGCCCTATGCCGATGCCCTGGGGACCCTGCCGCAGATCGAACACGCCTTCACCATCGTGGAAGAGGGGGCCAGTGCCGATGGGCAACTCCGGGTGTGGGAGGAGAGTGGCCAGGACATTGGGGCCGTCATTAACCATATTGCAGAGGTTTCGGAGGAACACGCATGAGTGTGAGGCCTGAACTGACCCTGGGCGTTGAAGAGGAATACCAGGTAGTACACCCGGAAACCCGGGAGCTGCAATCCATCATTACCCATTTTCGGGATCGGAATCAGCTGGAAATCTATCAGCGGGAAATCACCTCGGAACTGCACCAGTCCATGGTGGAACTGGGCACCAAGGTATGTCAGACCGCAGATGAGGTGCAGGAGGAATTGCGGGCCCAGCGCAAATACATCCGGGATATGGCCCAGGAGCAGAACCTCGCCATTGTGGCCGCCAGCACCCATCCTTTCAGTACCTGGGAAACGCAGGACATTTCGCCCTATGATCGGTACCAGGAAATTACCCATGAGTACCAGATCGTGGCACGGCGCATGCTGATCTGGGGCATGCATGTGCACATCGGGATCAGTGACAAGAATTTCCTGATCGACGCCATGAATGTCATACGCTATTTCCTGCCCCATGTCGTGGCGCTTTCCAACAGCAGCCCTTTCTGGTCCGGGATGGATACGGGCCTCAAGAGCTACCGCATTCATATCGCGGACGAGTTTCCCCGGACCGGCATCCCGGATGTTTTCGCGTCCTGGAACGAATACGAAGCCCTGGCGCAGACCCTGATCCGGACCAACAGCATTGACGATACCAGCAAGATCTGGTGGAATGTACGCCCCCACCATACCTACCCCACCCTGGAGTTCCGGATTTCCGATATCTGCCCGCTCCTGCGGGAGGGTGTGGCCCTGGCGGCGCTGTTTCAGGCGCTGGTCCTTTGGGTATGGAAACTGCGCAGCCAGAATCTCACCTTCCGGCTTTACAGCAATGACCTCATCAATGAGAACAAGTGGCGTGCCTCCCTGCATGGTCTGGATGGAAAATTCGTGAATCTGGGCACCCGGGAGGAAGTGCCGGTGCGCACGGCCATTCGGGAAATGCTGGGCATGATGGACAAGGAAATCAGCGAGCTCCAGATCCAGGACCACATAGAGGTGATCCACCAGATTATGGAACATGGGTCCAGTGCCGACCGCCAGCGCCGGGTCTTTGCGGAAACCGAGGATCTCAAGCAGGTGGTGGATCACCTGATTGAGGAGACATCCCAGGATGTGGACTGAGCCGTCCTACGGGAAAAGGCGTGTGATCTCGTCCACGGCAAAGTAGGGGAGCGGGACTTCCTGCGCGGCCCGGCGGAGGGCCAAGCCCTGCGCCGGGGGCACGACTTCCCCGATGGGTTGCCCCGTCCAGCCTATAGCCTGCCATTCCCGGATCAGGACCGGTACCTGTGCGGGCTTGGCCGTACACAGCAGGCAGCCGGAAGCAATGGCCCCCAGGGGATCGATATCCAGATCCTGGCACATTCTGCGCGCCAGATCGGGGATGGGGAGAGCATCCACGTCCAGCCGAATGCCGACATGGCTGGCGTGGGCCAGTTCCCGGATGGCGGTGACGACACCTCCTTCCGTCGGATCGTGCATGGCCGTCACCAGTTGTCTGGCGGCGGCCCGCAAGGCAGGCTGCAGCACACTGATCCCGGGGTCAAAAAGGAAGTCGGCAGCCCGGTCCAGTTCTGCGGGCGCCCATCCCAAATCCTGCAGGGCGGCCCGTTGGGTACGGGCCATGATGCTTATCGCCTCCACCGGCATGACACCGGCCAACACCAGGAGTTCCCCGGGCGCTGCCCCGTGACTCGTCACGAGCTGATGGGGCGGCAGGGCACCATACAGGGTACCGGAAATCACGGTCTGCCGGACGGCATTCGTGATTTCGGTATGGCCTCCCGCCACGGCAATGCCCAGATCGGTACAGGCAGTGCCAATCTGGCGGAAGACCTCTTGGATGTCCGATCGCGAGGTGCCGGCCGGAAAAAGAATGACCGGCAGGTAGAAGCGTGGCCGGGCCCCTGTGACCGCCAGATCATTGACACAGACATGCAGGGCGTAATGCCCTATCTGATCGGTGGTGAAAGTGATAGGGTCACTCTTGATCACACAGAGCGCGCCGGGATTGCCGGCAACACGGATCACGGCGGCATCCTCGCCTACGCCGGGGCCCAGAATCAGGTCCGGATCCGCATGCGGCAATTCCTGCAGCAGTTGGTGCAGGAATGCGGGAGGCAACTTGCCTGTGGGCAAGGGCAGGTTCGGTGTCGTGGTGTCCATGGCAGGTGCCTGGTTCAGTTACCGGCAAAGACCAGGTAAAGGGTAACACCCACCAGCAGGATCAGACTCAGAACTTGCACTTCACTCAGCAGAAACATGCAGTTCCCTCGTGCATTGCCACTGTCGTCAAGACAGTGTAGGGCACAGGGGAACCGGATTTGTGACGGCTGGCGGATCGAATTCGGACCGTTGGCTTGCTGTATGCCGTGTCATCCCTGCGGCTACGCCTTTTTGCGCCTGGTTTGCATGTCCTGGAACACCTGCCAGTGTTCCGCAAATACCTCCGGGGCAATGGCGTGCAGCATTTTCAGGACCTGGATACCCATGTGACGAATTTCCCACTGGGCTGCCTTGTCAACGGCGCGCAGCCACAGGAAATGCTGCCATGCCGCAAAGTTCATGGTGGTAATGATGCGGGTCTCGGTGGCATTCGGCAGCAGGAAGCGGGCATCTTCCTTGCGAATCCCCAGCTGGCGCAGGGCCCGATAGCTGTCCTGCAGCTGTTCCCAGGTCGTGTCCAGGATCGTTTGGGCCTCTTCCTTCCGCGCGATCCTGGGGGGCACAACAGCGTTCCAGTTCGCCTTCGCCAGATCCACGTAGCGCTGGGATTCCTGGCTGAAGCTGGCCAGGCGGTGCCGGACCAGCTGGTGCGTGCAGGCCCGACTGATGCCTTCAAACAGAAAGCAGGCCGAGCCATGATCCGTCATCTGCCGGGCGTCGGCCAGTACAGGGCGGGTGTAGCCGAGCAACGTTACGCGCAGGGGCGGATCGTCGTACACCGACAGGGCCGACAGCAGCGCCGGGGATGCCACTTCCTCCCGGGGCTCCGGGAGCGATGTGGCCGCCTCTCCCTGTCCGGAAAACTCGGTGTAGACTTCCGGCGCGATCCGGCGCATGGCCGGCAAGGCATCCAGGGCCAGACCATCCCGGAAGAAATGCAGCCAGACCCGTGCATTCGCACTGACGATCCACTCCTCCGGGCCGACCCGGGTGACCTCGCAGTGCCGGTTGCGGATCCGCCACTGGGCAGGTTCCGCCGTATGGGTCCAGCGGAACGTGGCTACCACGTGTTCAATGACATCCTCGTGACCCTCCTGAATGCGGGCCTTGATGAACGAGGGTGATGTCCCCATGCGCGGTGTGCTGCAGTAGCACAGGCGCGCTGCGTATTCCATCAGGTTGGCGCCGAACGTGCTCTTGCCCTGCCAAAGCCGGGGCACATCGCTGGCGTGGGGCGCACTTCCGGCGTGCAAGGCAGGATTGGGTTGGGTAAAAGCGAGGAGTTCAACCATGGACCGGCCACCTGGGCA
>CAXXOQ010000094.1:0-15136 GCA_963664185.2 Caldilineaceae bacterium
GAAACTCAATCATGTGGTGGATCAGTCCGAGACGACCGGGCTGCATGACCTTGTGGGGTTCACGGATACGGAACTGGATGCCCTGTGGGCCCGAATAGCGGATGGGATGCCTGACGTTCACTCTGTGGAGGGGACAATCCCCCTGTCCCGTGAAGCCTGGAAGGAATGGTACAACGGGTACCGGTTTACGGCCACGGCCACGGAACCCATTTACAATCCGTTTGCCATTGTGTGCAGCCTGAAGGAAGGGGCCATAAAGGATTACTGGTCCCAGTCGGGACACTTGGGCATAGTGGAAAAAATGTTGCAGGAGCCCTGGACCGGGATGGGATCCCAGGACAGAGTACCTCTATACCTGACCCGGCCGAACGTAGCCAGCACCTATGAATTGCACTTTGACTGGCTGGACCGCCTGGAACCGGGGCGGACGCCCGAGGAAGTGTTGTTGCAGTGGGAGCCCGCCCAGATAGTGCCTCTGCTGTACCAGACGGGATATCTCACGCTGACCGAGGGGCACAAGCTGACTCCTCCCAATCGGGAAATCGCCAATTACCTCAGCAGAATACTGCTCAAGCCTTGGCTGGGAAGTGATGGCAGCCACCGGTTTCTGGTCTATCGGAGCCACATGCTGGCAGCACTGCGAAGTCTGAATATACCTGGCTTCGTGGAGAGTCTGCAATCCGTGCTGCATCTGTTCCCCCATCAACGGTTTCCCCGTGACTTTCATCAAGCCTGCAATCTGGTACTGGACCTGACCGTGCTGGGAGCTCTCGGGCGCATTGCGCACAGCATGGAACGTTCGGGAGCACAGGGGGATGCCGATACCGCCTTCGTATGGGATGACGTATCGCTGGTCATAGAATTCAAGACGGGACAGAGCCAAAGTGCCCGTTCCGGGCAGAAACAGATTCAGGACCGGGCCTACCTGCGATCCCTGCCCAAGGTGACACGCCTGTATCTGGGACTGTCCCTGTATACAGAGGGGGCACAGGTAATCAGCTGGTCCTGCCAGGGATATTCAGCCCAGGGAGAACGCCTGGGACAACCTCTGACGGATCAGGATCCCTGGCCCATTACCCGGGTGGAGATTGATCAACGGTGGGGTGGTTGACGAGGTCAGGTATGCCGCCGTGTGCCCGGCAATGAGACGCCATCCAGTGCAGCAGGTCACTGGTCAGAAGAAGCTGTGCCCTGCGCACGAACCTCGGACTTCCCGGCTCTGACAGCCTTGCCGGACCCGGATGGCCCAAACCCGCGGGCATGCCCATGCCCGTCAGTCAATACCCAGGGTCAGGCGATAGAGTTCCGCCTGGCGTTCCCTGCCGCCCATGCGATCACTGATGGCATTGAAGGCCGCCGCCACTTCATCCAGGGCTGTCTGGGGATCCACCTCCAGGGCCAGGGCTCTTGATACCCCCAGTTCCAGGGCATCCCGGTACTGCACCCAGCCACCGAACGCATGATCGGTCACGGCATTGGGATGGGCCAGGGTTGTCCGGGCCACCTCCAGGTAATCCTGGGCCACTTCCTCTGACAACTGCAACGGGCCGTGGACAAAGGCGTCCACGGCTTCCAGCTGACTGAAACGGTAGGGGCTTACCTCTGTGAGATTGGTTACGAACCACAGACCCGCTTCGGGCTTGGCCAATTCGACGGCCATCTCCCAGATCGTGTCCAGCAGGGCCTCATCCACCAGGGTGGAGATGCCGATGATCCATCCGCCATAGGCGTGGAAGGGGGCCAGATTGGGTTCTTCCCAGGTTTCCCACGCTCCTTCCCGGCTGTTGTAGACGTCAAAGGAACCGGGCATCAGCCCGTAGCCCTGTCGATCCCGAATAACGGAATGCGCACTGGCGGCCGCGGTGGTTACGGCATCCCAATTGTAGGTCTGGACCACGCGTCCCCCATTCATGGCATTGAGGGATGCATCATAGGTGAACCCGGTCCCGCCGGGTGGAGCCCAGGTGTGGTTCTCTTCCACCCATTCGGTGAGGGCCCGCACAAAGCCGGGATGGTTGACCCGGGCTTCCCCCGTTGTCACATCAATGAAGAAGGAGGGGTCATGCGGATGCTTGGCATAGGCTGTGGCCCGGGAAAAGAATCCCCACCACAGGGCGTCGCCGCGCTGGGTCATGCAGGCGATTCCATAATCGTTGTCCACACCGTCTCCGTTCCAGTCCCAACCGGTAAAATAGGCCGCAATGGCGCGCCATTCGTCCCAGGTGATGGCTCCCGTGTCCGGATTCAGGGCAAAGCCCATGGCGGCCTCAAACGCGTCGCTGATCCCGGCGTCACGGAACAGATCCTTGCGGAAGGAGTAGTAGTGAATGTCGCCGTCATAGGGCAGGGCGTATACCTGATCCTGCCAGGACAGGGTGTTCACAATGCTGGGTAGCACATCATCGAAGTCAATGGCACCCAGCACATGCTCCGGGATGGGATGCAGGGCCTGGGCCCTGATCACATCTGCCCGGGCATTGGAGGGCATCTGGAACATATCCGCGAGATAGGTACCCGTAGCCACGGACTGCATGATTTTATCCGTTACTTCCTGCGGACCCAGGAAGGTGATACGCTCCCATGCATAGCCGTTTGCCTGGATCCAGGGCATGAGATAGCGTTCCACACCGACCGCCATACTTTCCATCCCCGCGTAGCGAATCACCCGTGGTTGCGACTTGGGGGGAGCTTCCGTCCTGCCGGTTTCCGGGGCCGATGGCGGTGTGGCTGCGGTACAGGCAGCCAGCAGGACGGTCCCCATGGCGCTGCTCCCGGCCCAGTGCAGAAAGTCTCTTCGTGTCAGCATCCTGAACATAAGGTGTGTTCCTGTTATTCCTTGCCGTAAGCTGTCCGGATATGGTCGTATTGGTGCGCCTTCGCGATGCTGGTGTGATGGCCCCCAGCTCTCATGTGACTGAAGCCCCGGCATCGGGGCATCAGATCCGGGATGGGACCATCAATCCGGGCATGCCCAAAGCCGCCAACGCATTATCTCCTGACGCCAGTTCATCCCCCACTTTTTCCATGCTGTACACCTCACCTGCCTGGTTTTGTCTGATCAGCCAGTCCCGGAAGACAGGACAGAAATCAGATCCGTAGTGTAGAGGAAACTCTGAATAAATAGGGAAAGGCTCGCTCCAGACCCAGATCCCGGGATTGGCAAGCCCCGCCGGCTGTGTGATCCTGTGCGGGTTGTCTCCCCTTGGTTCTGTCTGTCGGAGTTGGCCATGTCCCAGGCATCGTCTGCCCCCCTCTACGTCCCTGCCCGCCGACGCCAGGCCAATGGACCGGCTCCTGCCCTGGGCGCGGCTCTGCGACCTCATCCGCCCCCATTACGGGACGGATACGCCGGGGCCAGGGCGCAAGCGCGTGGACCGGGAAGGATGGTGCGCTACTACCTGCTGCCGCAGTGGTACCACCTGTCCGACCCCGGCGCGGAGGAGACGGTCAAGGATGCCGCGGCCATGCGCGGCTTTCGGGGTTTGGGCGGGCAGGACCCGGTGTCGGACGAGACGACCCTGTGCCAGTTCCGGCACCTGTGCGAGGGCACGCGGGAGGACGCCACCCTGATGGCGGCGCCTTCCTCCACCCAGAACCGGAGCCAGACCCGGGACCCGGAGATGAAGTCCACCCGGAAGGGGCCACCGTGGCCCTTCGGCCTGCAGGTCCCCATCGGCACCGACCGGCATACCCGTCTCATCCACCGTGTCACGACTCCCGCCGCCCACGTGCACGACAGCCAGATCACCTCTGTCCTGCGGCATGGCGGGGAAACGGATGTCTGGGGTGACGCCGCCTACCAGGGCCAGGAGCAAGCCTGTCAGGCCGTGGCCCCGGGGGTGGCCCTGCACATTCCGGACAAGCGGCGACGGGGACAGGAACTGACCGACGCGCAGAAAGCCCACAACCGGCAACTGTCCCCGGTGCGCTGCCGGGTGGAACACCCCTTCCTCGTGTGCAAGCGCCTCTTCGGTGGGCGCAAGGTGCGCTACCGGGGGTTGGCCAAGAACACCCAGTGCGCCTACGTGCACTGTGGGCTCACCCATATATACCTGGTGAAGGACACGCTGGCGGCGTACGGAGACATGCCGTAGGGTACCCGCAATGGTCGGACCGGGCCATCGCCCGCACCACCCCGGCCCTGCTGGGACTCTTCCGCTGGCTCATCCTGGCCGCTCATCTCCTGCAGCAGGGTTGTCCCCTGGGCCCCGACGGTCCGCCTGGTACGGCAAAACCCATCCCACCTTCACCGATGTCCTCGCTTGCGTCCGCTACACCCTCTGGACCCGCGGGGTCCCTTTTGCGATGTCGGCATCCGGGACCAACATCCAAAAACTCCCGCCGCCACCGCCCCCGCATGTCCTGGATACCCTGTGCCATACCGCCTGAAAACACCCGCACAGCCTATATCTCTCACCCTGCTTTGTACAAAGTCGAGCTTATTCGCGGGCTCCTCAAGATAAGGCCCACAGAGGCGCTAATCCGCGGGTTCGAAAGTCATGTGAGCTATAACGTGATTTCAACACACTGAGGCCTTTGTCCAGTGTCAACATGGCAACTCGGTTCTCCCCGAGAGCGGTGCACTCGCAGAACGGCGCATTGCTCTGTTGGTCTCACATGAGGACAGACTTCCCTTCCCGCAGGACCTTGGCTTTGCCAAACTCACGGGCGCCCATAGAGTTGACCAGAGACAAGCGCAGATAGACGGGACCCCCAATGAGCTTAATCTACAGTTGTAATTTAATAATCCGTCGGTTATTCGTGTTGTTCGGTGGGAACTTGAAACCTGGAATCGGATCTGAATGCCGGAAAAGCAGAAATGACTTCCCTATGACAAGTGTTGCTGATACTGTCTCCTTCCGTTCCGAATCTCAAATTACAACTGTAGCATTAACCTTCTGCGGCTACCGGGATCCCGGACCCGTTACCTGATCTGTGCATTGTATAATCCTGTTCCATACGCAACCTGACGTTTTGTCTTGCCGTGAGTGGTATGGCCCCACTTCCTTCCCTGCATCCCTCGCGATCCGAATTTGTGCCGATTCGCCTGTCGAACGACCTGTATGTCGACAAGACTGCCCACCTGCATTCCCTCCTGCCACCCGCACAGCCCGCTCCCGGTGCCCGGATTGCAGAACAAAGCCACTACCACTTCCTGACCCGTCCCCGCCGGTTTGGCAAGACCCTGCTGGTATCCACGCTGGAAGCCTGGTTCCAGGGCCATATGCCTCTGGTGCGGCCATGTCCGGAACCGGGATCGAATCCCGTTGCGGATTGGCAGTGGCAACCGTACACCACCCGGGAGCTGTTTGCAGGGACGCAATTGCTGGCGGTGCGGCCTGCGCCCAACCTGCGTCCGGTTATTCGCCTGAATATGGCGGATGTACAGGGGGACACCGTGTTGGAACTGCAGGAATCGCTCTTGTCCCTGTTATCCAGGGTTTATACCCTGTGGCATCAGCGGGGCGTGGACATGGCATCCCCTCATCCAGCCAATGACCACGCGGAGATCCATATCCCCCCCGAACGCGGTATCCAGGCCCCGGCCTATTTGCGCATCCTGATACACCACCTCCATACCACATACCAGGTTCATCCTGTTGTCCTGGTGGACGAATATGACGCACCCATTACCCGGATGGCAGGACGATCAGGCAGAGAAACCGAACCTCTCATGGCAGTGTTGCGGGAATTTTACCGCATCCTGAAAAGTGAGGAATTGTCTCTGCATTATGTGTTCATTACGGGAATCGCGCGGTTTGGTCACACCAACCTCTTCTCCGCTCTCAACAACCTGGTGGACATTTCCTGGGATGATCGTTACGCTACCCTGTGCGGATTCACGTGGGAGGACATGGAACGTTTTCTGGCTCCCCATCTGACCCGGATCCAGGCGGACTGGCCGGAGAGCCGTGATCTGCAGGCTCGAGTGTATGCCCAATACAACGGATACCGATTCAGCCAGAATACCGAAGTGCCGACCGTCTGCAATCCCTATACTCTGACTTCATGTTTGCGTGATCTGATGGAACGGCCCGAGACCCGTCCGGATCGGCATCAGGACTGGCCCCGACACTGGGCTGAGTCCGGCACCCCGCGGTTCCTGATCGATCTCCTGCACCAGGATCGGCGAGCCTTGTCCGTTCCCTGTGCCCTGGAGCAGTTTCCTCCCCCACCCGTCTACAGCTTGCAGCGACCCAATGCGGCCATGCTCATGCTGCAGACGGGATACTACACCCTGCAGGGTGCCGGGAGGGATCTCCGACTGGACTATCCCAACCGCGAGGTGCAGCGCACCTTCGCCGAAAGCCTGCTGGCTTCCTGCGATCTGATGTATTCCTCGCGGTTGATGCAGGACCTGTACGGCGCGCTGGCCGCCAGTGACGAATCCGGTTTCCAGCGGCACCTCACGACCTATCTGTACAACATGCCCTACGATCACCTGCAGTCCGAGCACAGCTATACTTTGGTGATGCAGGCCCTGTGTCTTCTGCTCAACACGGACAGCCAGGCGGAACGGCACAACTGGGCTGGACGCAGTGACCTGACTGTCTTTCTGCCGGACTGGATTTATGTATTTGAACTGAAATACAATGGCACTTTGCTGGCGGCGGAAGCGCAGTGGGATCAACGCAACTACGGGCGGGAACTGGCAAGCCATGGGGTACTCCTGTACGCGTTTCACCTGAACTTTGTCCGTGACCCTGGTACCCGGGAACCACCCCGTATTGCATGCAGCCTCCAGAAACTGGATTTTGCTGCAGAGGCAACCGCAAGACCATCCTCTTGCCGGGCTTTCTGATGGCAGGTTTCCTGTGTCTGGAGTGATCGCAACGTCATGGAGTTTCACACCACTTCCGATTTACTTGCCCGAATGACCACCAGCAACCTTGGCCAGCAGCAACAGCGTCCCGGGAGCAGGTCATTGGCGTTTGTCTGCATTTGAATTCTGGCTTTGTGCTTGCCCTGTCCCATATCCCGGGAGGGAACAGATGCCTATGCCTGTAATGGGTTGCCCGTTCTTCCTGACTTCCTGCTGTTACACTTTGAGGAAGAGAGCGACAGGTTGGGGCCGCTTGATCTTTGGTCACGTTGGGACTATCATGCCATTTGGCTTCCCGGTCCTGTCTGGCACCAAGTTGATCCAAGGAAACAAATCCCTATGGTACGTATCATCTCCCTTCGTTTGCTTACCCTGTGGCTGGTGGTCATGACACTGGCTGCGTGTGCGGTGGCCACTCCCGGTGACAGGGTGCCGATGCCCAACGAGGGACTGCCCCCGGATGTGGACCCCTACACGCTGGAGCCTGATCCGGGGCCGTGCGAAGCCGCCATACCCCGGTATTACTACGACAACGAAGCCCAGATGTGCCGTGAATTTTTTTGGGGCGGTTGTGGCGGTGTGATTCCCTTTGAAACCATGGAGGAGTGTCAGGCCGGAGCGCCTGGGACCGACGCCGAATCCGAGGCACCTCAGGCATCTGTCGACGCAGAGGCACCTGCGGCAACCAGCGACTCCGAGGCGGCTGCCACATCCGGGGAAACGTCAGCTGCGGATGCTTCAAGTCTGGACACCGCCGTATCCCATGAAAATCCCCAGGGACCTGATGCCCCTGAGGCCAACATCATCATGGATTGCAATGCCAGTGGTGAAATCGTGCAGATCGACTACTGGGGCTCCGATCCCATCGACATTGGCGGGTACCAGCTGTACAACGATGCCCGAAGCCATGTCTACACCTTCGCGCCTGGTTTCACGCTGGTGCCCCAAGTCACGTGGTCCATCCTCAGCGGTCCGGACGCCCAGGCTGACGAGTCACAGAACGAACTGCTGTTTACCACCGAGGAGGTCTGGAGCCAGGACGGTGACACGGCCAATCTGGAGAGTCCAGACGGGGTCTTGCAGTCCCAGGCCCTTTGCTTCAACTATTGATGGCCGTACGGCTCTGCTCACGGGCTGTAGGAGCCAAGCCCAGTCGCCGCCCGATCCTGGCCCAGGATCGGGCGGCAATGCATGATCAGGATCGCGCGTAGCCAGACATGCTTCTGGTAATCCCAGGCCGTTCCGGCCTACTGGCATTCCCGCGCTTCCCTGTGCATCCACCCCGCTTGGAGATCTGGAGGAGGCGTGAGCAAAACACCAGGCGCGGTTGCTGGCTGCGTTCCGACAGCGGTCATGGGCCCATAGGGCAACCTGCCAGGCTGGGCCTCATGGCGGCCCGCATCGCTTGCGCCTGGGGCCCGACAGTCGGCTTGCATACCGGGCTCTCGTACCTGCATGCCGCAGGTTCGTCTGGCCTCTCAACTGCTTCCCGCCGCAGGTGCCGCGGGTTCTCCTTCGGTCCGGCTCTGTTCCGGTGAAATTCCGGTACGCCGCAGAGACAACGGGGCTTCTGCCGTCACGGCGAGGGCAGGTGCAAGCAGAAAGGAACCGGTCGCAGTCGGTTGCACCTGTCGGCTATGGTCACCGAGGTGCAGGTTCCAGGTTCCGGCCGTATCCGCCAGCGGCAAATGCAAGCGCGTCAACTGCAGGGAACCATGCAGTACGCGCAGGGTGAACCGCTCCGGTTCTATCTCCACCAGGCCCCACCCGCTGGCCAGTGACCAGAAGCAACGGAAGGATTCACACTCCGGATCGAGCGGACGGAATCCCACCATGCCTTCCACCATATCGAATTCAAACCCGGCGAAGGCATGCAACAGGGCGTAGGCGGCCATGGAGCGGGCATAGTTGCTGCCGCATTCGATTTCGTTCCAGGGGTTGCGCTTGGCACCGTCATACCGGTCCCGGAGTGCCGTGACCGCCTGCATGCCTTCCGTCACCATACCGTTCTGCAGCATGTGGATGGCCGCGGCGTATTCGTAGCCATTCATGGTTTCCTGGGAATAGGGGAGGGGAATCACAGGCTGTTGCTTGCCTTCGGGCCATACGGCGATGATCAGGCCGGCTTCGTCGTTCAGGGAATAGATCCGGCAGGGATTGTAGTCGTGGCGACTGGAATCCTTGAAGTTGATGCGAAAAATGGCTTCGTTGGCCTGGCGTACCTGATCCGGATCATAGATCTCCCCCAGGCCATAGAGATTGGCGTGCCATTGGGCCAATACCTGATCAATGTTGCAGCCTTCCCCTATCTGGTATTTCAGTTCGCCGAACTCATCGGCCCAATACGCTGCATAGACCGAGCTGCCCTGCAACGTGTCATCGCCACGATAGGGTTCCAGCAGGGACTTGTCACCCAGGTCGATCTGCTGCTGGTAGTATTCCCCGTTGAACAAATGCCTGTCGGCCCAGGCCTTGCCACGGGCAAAGAGCGTGCGATACAGCGCGGCACTGTCCTCTTCCCCCAGATGGGCGGCCATTGCGGCCCCCGCCTTGAGGGCCCCCAGATAGAAGCCCGTGAGCCAGGCATTGGGACCAAACAGCTCCATATCCAGGGTATGGTGCTGACGGCCCCACAGCACACCTGTCTGCTCGGGGTCCCACCGGTCCTGGTTGTCGGGATGCCAGGCGTATTCCAGGGATTTCTTCACGCGGGGCCAGACAGATTGCAGCCATGCGGTATCGCCGGAAATCTTCCAGTCCCGATAGGTTTTCATGACACCGCCAAACTGTCCGTCGGCACAGGCCCGGTGAACGCGCACGCCCTCCCGGGGTGTCCCCAGCGGCAGCATCATGCGAAACGGCATGCCCCCGTCCGGACCCAGGTTGTATTGGTAATCGGCTGTCCGCATGGAGCGTTCCAGGTTGGGAAAGAGGAAAGGCACCGTCTGCTGATAGTTCCAGACATGGGTGCAGGAGCCTTCACAGCATCCTGCATCGGCATGGGCCCCTTCGAAACCGTACAGTGTGCCGTCTTCCAGGCGCTTCACGACCGGCGTCTTGAGCGTGGAGAGATTGCTGGCCACGGCATCCAGGGCAGCCGGGGGCAGGGAGGAAGCGAAGAGAGCTTCCTTGAAGGCGACTGTATCCCCGCGCAGACGCTCCCAATTGGCGATGGCGTAGCAGGCGCTGTCCTGGGAATCAGGCCAGAGGGTGGCGTAATAGTTCCGCCAGTGATTGGCGATCCCCTTCTCCGCCGCGGCCTGGACCGCCTGGTCATTCCAGTCGTTGCGACAGTTGGGAAAATGCCAGGCGATCACAAACCGGACCGTCCGGGTTACACCGGGTGCCAGGGGAGCATGGACGGCGAGCATGCCTTCATTGCCCTCCCCGGCTTCCATCTGGGCATAGCGACGATTCTGCAGGGGGCCTGGCGTGGTGAGTTCCTGCCAGTAGACCTCCAGGTTGTCAAACCAGGCCCCCCGGAACCAGTACTCCTGCCAGCTCACGTTCAGGTCGGGCTGGTGCAGGGTATCAGTTGCCAGACTCAGCGTGCCATACGCCGGATCGTCCGGATCTGCTCCATCCGCAGACAGATGCAACAGATGGATGCCGCGCGCCGCCAGGGAACCGTTGTACACATTCCGGTTGGGGGTCGGCAGGGGATTGGACAGTACGCCGACCACGGTGTAGGTCAAGGGCCGGTCCTGGGTATTGGTCAGTTCGATTTCAAAGAAAGCTCCGGGCAGACTCGAATCATCTTCATTCAGGGGGATAAAGGGACTGAAAGCCAACAGGGAAACTTCACCGGGAAAGGTATCGTCCTGGAAGGAAAGATGGGCCAGCGGATATTCGCCCCGAAAGGCCACATCCCGGAAGTGGGGCAGACCACTCAGATACTCGCGGCGTGGTCCAAAACCATAGCCCCGGAATTGGGCCCTGTCCATATCGCCCATGAAGTGCGGAGACAAATCCCCTTGCAGTATCCGGGCATCCAGCACTTCCTTCTCATCTTCCACGCGTACGGCAAAGTGCGAAAAGCCGTTGACGGAGCCCTTGTTGGGCCGGTTATAGATTTCCCAGTCAATCAGGTGGCCGTTGCCGGCCAAACCAATGCCCCCGGCCCCGATGCCGCCCAAGGGAAAGCTGATGTGATGAGTCCGCGCACCCGTATAAAGAAATCTGTCCATGCCGTCTTTCCCTTGTTCCTCATGTTCAGGCAATGCGATGTACAGGTTGGGGGGCTACAGGATTGAATGCCTCCACCCGGGTGAGATAGTAGCGGGAGTCGGGATGCGAACGGGCCTGTTCCAGGCCGCTCACCAGCCAGCGTTCCAGATCAGCGGGCGGGACACAGGCGCGCAGGTTCAGCCGGAATGCCCAGGCTGTCACCGGAGACCAGGGATCAGATGTGGTGTCCCAGTGCAAGGGTTGGGACAGGGATACCTGACTCCCGCGCAGGGACCGGTCTCCCGCGTCAAGCCATACCTTGAGATGGGCAAGTTCCTGGCCCCTTTGGCGCATCCGTTCACAGAAATGCCCGGTCAAGGCTTGCCCCCAGGCCACCGCATCTGCCGGCCGGGAATTCCGAATTTGCCCTTGGGCATTCAGCCACCCCAGGCGCGCTTCGGCTGCTGCATACTGATCGTAGTCAAGGTCCAGGGACGGCGAGGCGAAGCTGGCCTGTCCCAGCATCAGGGCCAGCCACTCCTCCATACCTTGTCCGGACTGGCCTGACACCGGCAAGATCCGTTTGTCCGGGTAACGCTGGTGCAGCAGCGAAGTCCAGGTTTGCTGACGGGAAGCAGGCGCGACGTCGGTCTTGCCCAGCAGCAGGAGATCGGCTTCTTCCAGCTGTTTGGCCTGCAGGTAGCGAATGGTTGGATCAAAGCGTTCCAGGGGTACGCTGGTGTCTAGCATGACCGACAGCGGGGCCAAGTCGAATTCTCCCGATGCCAGGATGGCCAGCGGCTTGAGTACCGTGGCTACCAGGTCCGTGCAACTGCCCACGGGTTCGGCCAGAATGAGGTCCGGCTGGACGGTCTCCTGCAAGCGCTGGAGGGCTGTAACCAGTTCCGGGTACCGGCAGCAGAAGCAGCCCCCTGCGATTTCCACCACGGGAATGGCGGCCGCAGAGGCCAGGGCGGTATCGACCAGCGCATCGCCCTGATCATTTGTGACGTAGCCGACCCGGTAACCCCGGGTCTGGAGTGTCCGGGCGGCCCGCAAGAGCCAGGTTGTTTTGCCCGCCCCCAGAAAGCCACCTGCCAGCACCAGACGCGTCATCCCATATTGTTCCTCAAGCCGCACAGAGGCAAAATGGCTGCCGAAGCCCATGGCTTTCCCGTTGTTGTGTTCTCCCTTTGGTAGCCGGACACCCATAAAGCGATCCAGCGCAGAAGAAGATGGTACGGGTAAGGGCCGATGCACACGGGGGATTGGTAACCCCAGTTTCCTGTACCTGCCGTGTCCCTATACCTTACATCATAACGGATCCCGTTTCACTTCCTGCCCGCAGGGAAACAGGCCTGCTTCCTTGCCGGGGATCCCCGCAGTAGAGCAGGCCCGACCGGTCTCATCGTGCTTGTGGCAAGACGGGCAAGATGCAGACTGCAACGGAATTTGATCCAGGACTATGGCGGGGACTTGACGGGCAACACAGTTGCTGGCAGTTTGCCTTCCTGAAGGCAGGTATCCGGGCTTGACTACGACTCGTCCGCAACGCCAGTGTTGCGGACCGCCCAACGCTGATAAAGCTCCTCACGGGTTGCGGGCCAGGCATCCTGGTCGGTCAGCGGTTTCCCGAGGGGAACTCCCTGCGGGGAATAGCCCTGGCAATTCCAGGCAGCTACCTGTCTCCCATCGGTGTGCAGAGCCAGGCCCAGGTACAGCCGTGATATCTCAGGCAGGGCTCGGATGTAAGCCTTGCGCTCAATTTGCCGTTGCCCCGACCGGGCACTCTCACGGGTACCTGACTTGAATTCGATGACCATGTATACATCATCCCAGCCGAGCGTGGTGTCGGCATCCCCCAGCAAACCAGACCTTTCCATCTGATGGTACCGAATGTGACCGCGGGACAACAGTACCGTCAGGTCAAGCACCAGATTGCAGGCGCCCGGGAATTCGCCGCGAAACCGCTGGTGGGGCAACAGGTGGAGCAAGGAATTGAAGCTGGCCACCAAACCGGGCACATCCAGGCTCTGGAGGGAGGCCACCAGTTGACCCTGTAACACCAGGGCCCGCTTGACACCGTCAGGTTCCAGCCAGGGCTTCAACAGGACATGACTGAGGTAGGTGGCGATTTCCCGGTTGGGCGGTGCCAACTGCTCTTCTGCAGTCAGTGTAAGATAGCCTGTCTGGTACAGCAAGGGCACCAGTTGCTCGGGGCTCCACTGAAGCAGCATTTGTTCCGGGGTCTGGCCGGGGACAAGCGGGTCCAGCCAGTCAAAGTTCAGGGCATATGCATGGACGGAAGGCGGGCGGGTCAGGTACAGGGGTATACTGTGCCGGGATTTTGTCTTCATCCACGGTTCCTGCAACAGCGATTCCACCACTCCCATGTGGCCCGAATCCGGCCAGTACTCCCCCAATCTGCCTCGAAGCAAGCTGCATACAATGGCGTAGGGGTTGTAAATGGGTTCGGTTGCGGCCGGGGCAAACCGGTAACCGTTGTACCATTCCTGCCATCCGTGACGCGACAGGGAGAATTCTCCCTGCTGGCAGGCCGTAACCGGGATCTGGTCTTCCACCCGGTCCCACAAGGCATCCAGTTCCGCATCGGTGAAACCCACAAGGTCATGAAATTTCAGGCTGTCGGTCCAATCCTGCACCTGATTGAGCCTGGACCAGAGCCCAGTCTTGGCAAAACGGGTTACGCCGGTCATGACCAGTTTCTCAATCTGTTCGCCCTCACGTTTGAACACCCCATAGAAGTCGGCCAGTTGCTGGCGGATAACAGCACTCCGGGGCTGGTGCATATGCTCCAGGATGGGGGCATCGTATTCATCCACCAGGATAACGATCCGGGAATCCCACCGGGCGGTGACAGTCCTGATCAAGTCCACCAGGGAAATGACAGGTTTGTCGCGCTGGAAATAGAATTGTTCCTGGATGTTCATGAGGCGGGCTGCCACATACACCAGATCGGCCAACGCCGGCCCAATACCGCTTCCGGTATCCTGGAGGCCCGACATGTCCAGGCGGAGCACCGGCCGTGTATCCCAGTGCCATACGCCCTCTTGATACGCGGCCAGCTCTGGCCTGTCTGCGTCATCGCCAAACAGTTCCCGTTTGGCCACTGTACATGGCGGCCATGGTGGACAGCATCAGGCTCTTGCCAAAGCGGCGGGGCCGTGTGAACAGCAAGGCGTCCCCACCTTCATTGAGAAAGGCCGCAATGTGGGCTGTCTTGTCTATGTACAGCCGATTCTCCCTGCGTATCCGCCGAAAATCGCTGGTAGTGGGAACTCGGGGCAAGGAGGTCAAAATCTTCCCTCTGCCTGATCCAGGATAACGATGCATTGTAACATGCGCTTCCCGGACAGTTCCTGGGGCGCCCAACCGGGAGAATTCTGCCCCACAGGACTGGTTTCCGCGGTCATATTCGTGTCAAGGCAAGCGGGTAACGAAAGCCAAATCCCATCACAGCGCAGCACATTTTCTGTCCGAAGAGATGCAGCTCCATCTTGGGGAACTCTCAGGATCCCTGCTGCTCAGGGTCCCGCCGTGTGCCGAGAAACGCTTCCTGCCCGGCGGGGGATGCCTGCCGATAGATTTCTTCCAGCGCCGGGATGAAGGGCTCCTGGCCGCGCCAAAACGGGAAGCTTCCCAAACGTTTGGGGAGTACGGCAGGGACCGGCGGAATATGCGGCAGTCCGTAGGTGTCTTCCCTTGTGTCCGTGCAGGCTCTGCCCCAATAGGCATCCGGGTCCACGGGCAGGGGCTCGGGAGCCAGATCGAAAGTCTGCCCGGAGAGCGACGCCGGAGGTGCCTCGGGTTCGCCGGTTTCGCTCCCTGATCCCGCCAGATTGCCCACCCAGCCCAGGAGCTCCGCAATTTCTATGCCCCGGAGCCGGAAAATGAGGAACGGGTCGCGGTCAAACTCCTCGCCCAGGAGAAGGTACACCGCCCCTATATGCTTGCAGGGATTGGCCCAGTCGGGACAGGTGCAATCCGTGACCAAATCATCTTCCCCGTCCGGAAAGAGCGAAAGTTCCGCATCCCGGAAGACGTCCTCAATATTGTCGGGCATCTGACCTGTCAGAAGCTGGGCCATAAAGACAGGTTGGGCCAGGAGCGCCTGGGTCAGCTTTT
>CAXXOQ010000095.1:0-4085 GCA_963664185.2 Caldilineaceae bacterium
AGACGGAACCGGGTACCGGAAAAGACCCGCTGGTCACGCGACACCATGTCGATGTCGACCAGGCTCTGAAAACCCGCCAGTTCTACCTGCTTTGGGTTGTCTTCTGTCTGGGCATCACAGGAGGTGTCGGAATACTGGGCATGGCCAGTACCATGATCCAGGACATCTTCGGCAACACCCTGCCCGGCATAGTCGATGCCGGCTTTGCCGGTACGTACGTGGTCATGATCAGCGTCTTCAACACACTCGGCAGGCTCTTCTGGTCGTCCTGTTCGGATTACCTTGGGCGCAAGACCACCTACTGGATTTACTTTGTCCTGGGAATATTCCTGTACGGTTCGATTCCTTACTTTGCCCATGCGGCGAGCGTGAACCCCTCCGTGGTCTGGCTGGTATGCTTTTACGCGGCCACGATGCTCATCTTCAGCATGTTCGGCGGAGTGTTTGCAGCCCTTCCGGCCTATATCGCCGACCTGTTTGGTACCCGCCACCTGGCAGGGATTCATGGCCGGCTGCTGACCGCCTGGAGTGCCTCCAGTATCCTGGGGCCTTTCGCCATGACGTCACTGCGCGAACAGGCTGAAAACCAGTCCATAGACAAACTGGCCTCGGCGACTGATCCGGGCCTGTTTGCCCGGACATTCGGGGCAGGTACCGAACACCTGGATCAACTTGTTTCCAATCACACGGTCACCCTGGCAAAGCTGGTTGAAATCGCACCGGCCGGCACTGTCGACCCGACACCCCATCTCTACAACAGCACCATGTACCTCATGGCGGCATTGCTGGGCATCGGCCTGATCTGCAATGCACTGATCACGGGCGTGAAGCCGGCTCACTACATGCGGGACAACTGACATGCATTCCCCATGTCCTGCCTGAAATTCCTTCATTCGCGCATCGCATTCCTTTCAGGCTCACTGTCATGGCTTCCCGCGGGAATCATGCTTGCGGGCCTTGTCCAAAACTCCGGTGTCCATGAGGCATACGAACCATGGCTGGTGATGGTTCCCATGATGATCCTGCAGCTGGCAGTCATTGCACCATGTGGCCTGCCCCTGGCCCTGGCCTGCAGGCAGCTGGCTCGCAAGGGATACAAGCGTGCAGCCTGGACCGCCATGGGGGTGCTGGCGCCTGTAACCATCTGGGCCTCCCTGTTTGCAGGACTGCTTGGACCGATCGCGATCGCACTCTATGCAGGCATTGCAAGCCTGCCCGTCTGGATTGCAGCACTGGCCCTCAGAAGCCAGGAGTGAACGTCACCTTCAAAGCCTGTGAAGCCCTGTGTATTCTCAAAAACACGGTCTGCTTCTGCATGCTTGCCCAATGTTTTATTCACGAATCCAGCAGGCGGCACAGTGTGAACTGTTCCACCATGAAATCCTGGTGGAACAGTCATGCAAATTCAGGATAGAATCATGCAAAAATAACAAGAAGTTCCATGAATCGATGAACACAAGACCTCGATCTGACACCATGTCAGTCTGGATTTCTGGCCCATGGTTAATACCGACAAACAAAAAAACCGTCGCCAGCTGAATCTTTTAGGGTCCGGCCCCGGCAGGCACGCTGGTATTCCTGCGGCGATGGCAGCACTGCTCGTGCTGTTCAGCCTGCAACCCCGGCCTTCCGATGCGCTTGAACTGCCAGCCGGTGACAGTGGTTTCACGGGATATTTCGATACCACGGTCTCGGTCGGTGCTGCAAAACGTACCCAGGGACGAAAAAGCAGCCTGTTCGCCGTCTCCAACGGAGGCGCGGCATGGTCGAACAACGAGGACGACGGCAATCTCAACTATGACCCGGGTGACCTGGTCTCTGCCAACGTGAAGGTCACGCACGAACTTGAACTCAACCGTCAAAACCTCGGGCTGTTCCTGCGCGCATCCTATTTCTACGACTCCGCCATTGCGGACGACCGCCCCGAGCGTACTCCCCTTTCCAGAAGTGCCAGGAAACGGGCCGGGTACGACCTCAACCTGCTTGACGCCTACGTGACGGGTAATTTCGACGTTGGCGGGATCCCGCTATCGGTACGCGTCGGCGACCAGGTGATCAACTGGGGAGAAAGCGTATTCATTCGCAACGGACTGAACTCGATCAACCCGGTGGACAGTTCCAAGGTCCGCGTGGCGGGCGCGGAGGTACGTGATGTGCTGGAGCCTGTCACAGCAGCCAACATCAGGCTTGGACTCACGGACAACCTGTCCCTGGAAAGTTTCTACCAGCTTCGCTGGATTCATACCGAGCTTGAACCGGCAGGGACGTTCTTCTCTACCAGCGACTCTGCAAGCCCCGGTGCTGGTATTGCCCATATCGGGTTCGGAGTTCCAGGCAGGTCGGACGACAACGCGGGTGCAGCGGACCCTGCCTGCCCTGTCACCTGCTCCCGTGTACCGCGTGCACGGGACCGGGATGCAGACGATGAAGGGCAGTTCGGCCTGGCACTGCGTTATTTCGCACCCATGCTGAACGATACGGAACTGGGCTTCTACTATGCACGTATCCACAGCCGCCTGCCGCTGGTTTCGGTCCGCTCGGGCATGTTGAGCGCGGTGCACACCGAGCAGGGCTACGCGGGCTCCATGCGCTATTTCCGGGAATTCCCCGAAGACATCGACCTGCTGGGCGCCAGTTTCAACACGGAACTTGGCACGAGCGGTTTCGCCATCCAGGGTGAGCTGTCCTACCGCAGGGACCAGCCACTCCAGATAGACAGTACCGAGCTTTTTTTCTCCTCCCTGTCACCCCTTCGCCTGATGCAGGTTCACCCGGGCCTGCCACCGGCTGCTGCGGCTGCCTTTACGCAGCTCATGCAGGCAGGCGCACTGCTCAGCACGAGTCAGACCGGCCCCGCTGGGCCAGGGCGAGGAACTGGCGGGATTTCGCCGCAAGAACGTACTCCAGGGTTCGCTTGCCATCTCCAAGGTGCTGGGCCCATCCGCCTTGCCCGGAGCTGACCAGACGGTGTTCCTTGCCGAGGCTGGCTTCACACGGGTCCAAAGCATGGAAAAGCGGTCGAAACTTCGTTATGAGGCACCGGGCACATGGACCAGTGCGAACCCGGTATTCACTGCCGCAGGACTTCAGCCGGCCACCCAGGAAGGCGGCTTTGCCGATGCATTCTCATGGGGATACCGCCTGCTCGCCCGGGCTTCCTACAATAACGCCATCGGCCCTGTAAACCTGTCGCCGCAGGTTGCCTTTTCGCACGATGTGAACGGAACGGCACCGACTCCCATCGCAAATTACGTGGAAGACCGCAAAACGGTTACCCTGTCACTCAAGGCAAGTTACCTGAATTCCTGGCAGGCCAGCCTGTCCTACACCAACTATTTCAGCGGCGGTTCCGCCAACCTGCTGGGCGACCGTGACTTCCTGGCACTCACAGCGAACTATTCATTCTGAGCAGCGGTACGGAGAACAGGATATGAAAATCACCAACCGGCAATGGACCATCCCCACTGCGGCATTCATGGCACTGGCCATCCTGGCCACCCCGGTTGCAGCCGGGGTGACGGACGAAGAAGCGGCCAGGCTGGGCGCTGAACTGACACCGCTGGGTGCCACGGCAACCGGCAACGAAGCCGGCACCATCCCGCCCTGGGAAGGCGGCATTACCCGCGCTCCCGATGGCTATGAGCCGGGCATGCATCATCCGGATCCTTTCCCGGAAGACAGGCCCCTGTTTACCATTACCGCAGACAACTACCCGGAGCATGAAGCCCATCTCTCACCCGGCCAGGTGGCACTGTTTCAGCGCTACCCGGAAACCTTCCGAATGCCGGTCTATCCCACCCGGCGCAGCGCCTCCCTGCCACAGCGGATGTACGACCGGACGATTGCCAATGCCACGACTGCAAGACTGACCGAACATGGCAACGGGGTACTGGATGCCGCCGAGGGCATCCCTTTCCCGATTCCGAAGAATGGCCTTGAAGCGGTCTGGAACCACCTCCTGCGCTATCGCGGCCAGACCCTTGTTACGAACTACGGCCAGGCCGTCCTCACGGCTGACGGCAACTACGTGATGGTACGCCTGAAGGAGGAAATCCTCTGGGCCTATCACCAGCCGGGCGCCACGA
>CAXXOQ010000096.1:0-21528 GCA_963664185.2 Caldilineaceae bacterium
GCTTCCTGGTCAGATACACGTCATGCCCAAGGCGAAAGCCGATGCCCTACCCAAATACTGAACGCGAAATCCCGGTTTATCACCATCCTGTGGGACGTAACTGTCTCATTCTGCAGATGATGCTGTTGTCTCTGTTCCGTTGCCGCCACAGCCAGAATGCGATGGGCCGCATCTGGCTCCACCTCTTCATATATTTTGCGTTCCTCTGGGGGGGTGGCAAAGGATCAATTCTGGCAGGCGAAACCTTAATGAGGCCGGATGATGGGGTTTGTGCCTATCCTGCAACCGCAGGATCAACCTGTTGTGGAGGTTGACTTTCCTGGCTATCGTTGGGGAGATTCATGGCTTATGGCATGGTGGCGGTGCTGTTTCTCGTCCCGTGCGACCTGTTTCTCTGCCTGTTGTCCATAGTGCGCCATGGCACGATACAGATATTGCCCTACTTCGTTCCAGACTGATGGCACTGCTTGCGCGTGCTCTTCGTTGGAGGCATCGGATGTATAACCCTTATACAGCAGCTCAATGTTGGACAGGGAGTCATAGCGGCGCAGAGTTCCTCCCAAGTCCATTAACCGGGCCATACCATGCAGGACGGAATGGATTCCGTTTCGGCTATGGATATCGTATCCATAGAGAGATTTCCTTGTCATTTTCCTGGACCACCTGCGACAGGTATATGGCTTGTTTTATGTCACGATGGCATTTTTGCGCCATGATGGCTATTTTATACCATGATGGCATTGCCAATGCCTGTCGGTGTTGCGCCATGAACAGAAAACGGCTCTCGCTGGCTTACAGGGCAAAATGAAGCCAGGGAGGTTTCCCCCCTGGCTTACGGGCAACCATAGTCCTGCGGGAATGCATGGGATTCAGGTGAATTTGGCATTATGGGCAGGACCGGGCAGCATTACGTCACGGGCCAGTGCCCGGGAGACAGCCAGCAAGGTCTGCCAGGATTAGGAATTGAGGAACTGTACCCTATGCAAGACTTTACCCCCCTGCTATCAGCAACCGAGGCCCACGCCCTGTGGCAACGTGATCCGGAACACGTGCGTTTTGTGGACTGCCGTTTTGCCCTGCAGGACGTGACCCAGGGTCCAGCGGCGTTTGCCCAGGGCCATTTGCCAGAGGCTGTATACGCCCATCTGGATCACGATTTGTCGGGGCCCATTGTCCCGGGTCGTACAGGCCGCCATCCCCTGCCGGAGATTGCGGTCTTTGAAGCCAGGCTGCAGGCTTGGGGCATCCATCATGATACCCGTGTGATTGCCTATGACGACGCCAGTGGCGTCTTCGCCAGCCGTCTGTGGTGGATGCTGCGCTGGCTGGGGCATAACCCGAATTACGTGCTGAACGGCGGTCTCGCCGCATGGACCCGGCAGGGATTTCCGCTTACCCAGGACGTAGCCGAACCGCAACCGGGCAACTTCCGGGCCACGGCCGATCCTGCCCTGGTGGTCGACGCTGCCGATATTCTGGACGCTTTGGGCAGTACAGCGCTGGTAGTGGTGGATGCCCGGGATCCGGAGCGCTACGCAGGGGAGCAGGAACCCCTTGATGCCCGGGCCGGCCACATTCCGGGCGCTCTCAATCACCCCTATCAGCACAATCTCAACGACGACAGCACCTTTCTGCCACCCCAGGAGACGGCGGCGGTCCTGCACAAGGTATGGGGCACCCCCGCCATGACCGAGACCGTCATCTATTGCGGCTCAGGGGTCAGTGCCTGTCATACCGTACTGGCCGCCGTGCATGCCGGACTGGACATGCCCCCGGCTGTACCCCGGTTCCTGGAGTGAGTGGATCACGGACCCGGAGCGTCCGGTGGCCCTGGGCCCTGCTCCCTGAATGCACGGGGCCTATTTGCCGCTGCGTATGGCGCGCCGGGCAATCAGGTCCACCAGCCCCGGCCAGATTTGCTTGACCCATACCGCGGCATTGCCGCGCAACGACAGAATCGTGCCCCGCCGGCGGCGGGCAATGGCGTCCAGCGCAATCTCGGCACAGCGCGGGGCGGTCATCATCTTGTGTTCCTTGGCCGGACTGTAGCCCAGGGGCTTGTTGTCGGGGCCGCGGGAGTGACTGCGGATGTCCGTCGCCACAAAATCCGGGAAGACGACCGTAACACTGACCCCTGTACCGTGCAGTTCAATGCGCAGGGATTCGTGAAATCGGGTCATGGCGATTTTGCTGGCGGCATAGCCGGACCGGGTCGGCACAGGCAACCGGCCCGTCAGGCTGGCGATGACGCCAATGCGCCCGGCACTCTGTTTCAGGTATGGCAGGGCATAGCAGGTACAGTAGGCACTGCCCAGGTAGTTCACGGCCATAATGTTGCGCAGCAGTTCCAGATCCTGCATTTCGTCCACCCGGGACCACATGGACAGTCCGGCGTTGTTGATCAGCACATCCAGACGGCCATGCCGGGCCATGGCCTGCTCTATCAAATTTCGGCAGTCCCCCTCAATCGTCACGTCGGTGACCACCGCCTGCGCACTCCCTCCGGCCCTGTTGCAGTCTGCCACCATGGATTGCAGGGCGGCCGCATTGCGCGCCGCCATAACCAGATGGGCGCCGGCGCCGGCCAGTTGCAGACACATCTCGCGGCCAATCCCGGAGGTGGCGCCTGTCAGCACGACTACCTTGTCCCTGTATACATCCTGATACCGCATTGCGGCTGACTCCTGCCCGGTACCTGTTGCCGCAAATATGCTAGCACGGCCCGGCGTACCCGGGACACAACCCGTCAGACCAACGCGCACACAGGGCCTCTGTCCCACAACCGGTGCGACAGGTGATAGAATGGGGACCAGAGTGTTATGGGGCCTGGCCCAGTCCTAACATCCTTGCCTTGCATCGCAGTCCTGGCCACGCATGGAGACCTCTCTTCCTCTTCTGGATCCGCGCATCCTGACTGCCGCATCCACCACCCGCAGCGACGACGTGCCGGTCATTCTCGTATTTGAGGATCCGGACACGCTGACGTCATTCCACAGCGCCCAGCAAACCCGCAGTGCCGGTAATCTCCATATCCAGAGTCAGGGGGTTGAGTTGCCCTATGCCGCCGGGCAGATTCGCAAACTGGATGTGGAGGCGCTGGCCCGGGATCCGAGGATTCAGGCGATCTGGTACGATGCCATGTGCTTCACCTGCCTGGACCAGTCGGGCGCGCGCATTGGCTTGCCCACCGCCTGGACGCACTTCGGGCTCTCGGGACAGCATTCCCTGATTGGTATCGCCGACACGGGCCTGGATGACACACATCCGGATTTCGCCGGGCGGGTGGAAGGCAGCCGGGACTTCACGGGAACCGCCATGTCCCACAGCAAGGATCCGGATGGGCACGGCACACATGTAGCTTCCGTGGCCTGTGGTGCGGGCACCGCCAGCCAGGGCCGCTTTGTCGGGGCCGCTCCCCAGGCCCACGTGCTGGCCGCCCGTGTGATGGGCAAGGGCGGCACCGGCCGAATGAGTCGGGTCATGGCCGGCCTGGAATGGCTCACGGCCAGCGGGGCCCATATCATCAACCTGTCCGTCGGCACCAGCGCAAGCAGCCTGGGAGAAGATCCGCTTAGCCAGATGTGCGGGCTCCTGGTGTCCAAGGGCATCGTTGTGGTCGTGGCCGCAGGCAATTTCGGGCCCAATCCGCGGACCATTGGCAGTCCTGGCTCATCGCCCCAGGTCATCACGGTGGGGGCGGTAGACCATGAGGATCGCGTAGCCGAATACAGCAGCCGCGGTCCCACTGCCCGGGGCCTGCTCAAACCGGATCTGGTGGCACCGGGACACGACATCGTGGCGGCGCGGGCAACCGGGACCAGTCTGGGGGAGGTGGTGGATGCCCACTATACCCGCATGAGCGGCACCAGCATGGCCGCCCCCCTGATCTCAGGCCTGTGCGCCCTCATGCGTGAACTGCAACCTGACCTCACCCCGGCAGAAATCAAGGATATCCTGCAACTGCACTGCCTTGCCCTGAACCATCCGGCACCCGTGCAGGGCACCGGCAGGGTAGATGCCTGGGCCGTTTTGCAGTCCCTGGCACCAGTCCCTGAACCATTGCCCGCAGAACCTGCGATACCCGGCGTGGAGCATCCGGTACCTGAATCCGCTACCGGATGCCTGGGACGTCGGGTCAGCCGCTTTCTCCAGCGCATCCGTCCACTCCCTACCTGAGCCCGGGTACTGGCGGCCCCGGCTTCAGCCGGCAGGGCAAAAGGCGCAGGCCGTCAGGGCATATACGCGGGCCACACGGGCCAATTCGGCCACGGTGACTTCCTCCTGTGTCGTGTGGGCACCGCGGGCATCCGGCCCGTGGGTAATGGCAGGAATACCCGCCCAGGCCGCATAGAGATTGCCATCGTCAATGAAGGGCTTGTTCCCAAAGGGCAGGCAGGCCCCGGCCTCGGCCCTGTGGGCTTCCTGAAACGCCTGGACAAAGGCACTGTCTTCCGACAGGCGCAAGGCATCTCCCTGCAATTCCCAGTTCAGGCCGGCCTGCACGCCATGCTCCCGGGCGCACTGCGTGATGATCTGCTGCAATATCCCGTGTGCCTCCTCCCCGGCACCGGGTTCGGTCCAGCGGCGTGTGCCTTCCACGAGACAGGTTTGCGGGGACTGGTTGTATATTTCCCCCGCGCGTATCTGGCCAATGAACAGCGAATCCGTGCCCGCCGCATCAGGGACTGTTGCCTGCAGGCGCGTCCCGAGTGCCTGCAGCCGACCAGCGAGATCCACCCCCGCCGCGATCACATCCGGGCAGTCGGGCGACCTGTGAATTTCATGCATCGGCGGCTGGTCCCGCTCCAGGGTCACCTGAAAAATGGCCATACCCTTGCCCGCCGAGGGAATCCACTGGCAGAAATACTCGGGCAGCAGCACGGCATTCCCGACAATGCCCTCACGAATCAGGGCCCGGACCTGGCGCTTGTCGCCCCAGGGACCTTCATGGTGGTCGTGCGCGGTCAACAGCACGGAGCCACCGGCCAGCACACCCGTATCCCGCAGTACGCGCAGGGCTTCCACTGCCGCGGCGGTACCCCCTTTCATGTCAGAAGCACCGGAACCATAGAGTACGCCTGCTTCGACGCGGGGCGGTACGAAAGGCAGGTGTACGGTATCCAGATGGCAATCAAACTGGAGGGTGAGACCCGGCTGGCCCGTTTCGTAACGGGCGATTACCGCAGGGGCAGAGGGCCAGTCCGCATCCGTCCGTTCCACCCGGAATCCCTCCTGTGCCAGAATGGTGGCCAGCGCATCCAGGGCCGGGCCGGCCTCACGGGTGGGACTGGGCGTGCGGATCAGGTGCAGGGCGGTGGCCAGGAGACGGTCGGGCTGGACGCCCTGCTGAATGGTGGCAACAATATCGGGGGCAAGGGGCATGGTACAACTCATGGGAATGCCAACAGGGAGCAGACAGAAGACATGCTATCGGTACCGCACGGTGCCGGTCATGTCCAGTCCCGGGAATCCGGGACTTCCCGCCAGACGCCGCCCTGGCGAATCGAATCCTGGCTGATCAGGCCGGGCAAGGTCATGTCCATCGCGGCGTGAATGTCAAGGGGACAGGGGATATCGCCCCGGATGCAGGCCAGGAAATCCTGCACGACGAAGTAGTCGCCCCCACCATGGCCGGCCGCCAGGGCTTGCGGCGGGGGATTGCGCCATGGCTCTGGCAGATATCGCTCTTCCAGATCCGCCAGATCCCACCAGCTCCGTTCCCCCTCCGCCAGGGCGGACAGCCAGATACGGGAACATTGATCGGAACTGCGCGTTGATTCGTAGGCACCTCCTGTCCCCTGCAAGGCATAGTTGAACATGCCGTGGGGACGGTTGGACAGCATGTCCACCCGAATCTTGATCAATGCCTCCTGCCGGGTTTTGGCCAGCATGATACAGGTGTCCTGATTCTCATAGGTATCGCCGCGGGGATCGCGGTAGTGATGACCACTCCCCTGGCAACAGACCCGCGCCACCCGATCCCCGGCCATCCACTGGAGAATGGGCCCCAGGCTGTGGGTGCCGTACGTGATACCGTCCACCCCGGTTTGCCAGCGGCGGCGCCAGGGTGTCTGTTCGTTGAGCGCCCGGAGTTCATGCAGGTATTCGCCTTCGGCATAATAGACTGTGCCAAACAGGCCCTGCTGCACCAGCGACCGGATCAATACGTTGGGTTTGGTATAGACCGTATTTTCGGAGAGCATGTATTGGGCTGCCGATTGGGCCTGCGCCCGCACCAGTGCCTGACACTCCTGGATCGAGACCGCCGCTGTCACTTCACTCAGTACATGAATGCCGGCTTCGAGAGCCTGGATGGCCTGTGCGGCGTGGAAAGGCATGGGTGTGCCGAGAATGACCGCATCCACCTCTGACCGGGACAGCATTTCGGCATAGTCCAGGTAGGTTTCGGTTACCCCCACTTCATGGGCCACGGCCTGCAGGCCCGTGGCATTGACATCGCACAGGGCATGAATGCGGGCATAGGGATGTCCGTCAAAGGCCAGGCGAAAGCTGCCGCCACGGCCCGCCGCGCCCACAATGCCTACATTGAGTTTCGCCAGCACGCTCATGGTATTCCTGTCCATTCCGGCCCGGGTTCTGTTCCTGATCCCGCTACCTACCGTAGCACATTCCGGCCCACGGTAAAATGCTCCCACATGCGACGGCGCTGCATCGCTCCTATCCAGGCCCCGCCAGCAACCCTGACCCGGAACCCGCCGCTTGCCCATCCGGGGATGGATCGTACAGGGTTGCGGTGGATCGCTGTCGCTCTTCCGGCAAGCAGCCTGACGGGACGGGGCTGCCGTCATCCCCACCCGGTACAGCACCTGTGGATTGGGCTTTCGGCCAGGATCACGGACAGCGGCAATGTTGCCTGTCCCGGAAACGCGTCTTGCATGGACAGATATCTTGCCTATATCCTTCCTCTACGCCTCATGGGCTTTGATCAGGAGGAATTCCCATGCAGACCACCCGGCCCCCTTTCCGCAGCCAGGGTTACCTGGTGTCCACCGATCACTATCTGGCCACCATGGCCGGCCTGCGCATCCTGGAACAGGGTGGCAATGCGGTTGACGCCGGCGTCGCGGCCGGCATCTGCCTCAATGTCGTAGTGCCCGAATCCGCGAATTTCGGCGGCGTCGCGCCCATCATATTCGGCCCTGCCACCGGTGGCCCGGTCGAGACCATCAGTGGTCTGGGACGCTGGCCGCAGGCCGCCAATATCGCGTACTTCCAGCGCCAGTTCGGGGGCGACATGCCGGGAAGGCATTCCCCGCACGGTGACGCCGGCCGCGCCCGATGCCTGGCTGAGTGCGCTGGCCCGGTGGGGTACCATGACGTTCGAGGAGGCAGTCCAGCCCGCACTGGAACTGGCCCAGAAAGGCCGACCGGTGGACGAAAGGTTCCATCAGGCTTTGCAGGAACCCGCGATTCAGGCCTATGCGACCACGGCGGCCACATTCCTGCCGCAGGGCACACCCACTCCGGTAGGCCATCTCTTCCCCCAGCCGGATCTGGCCCGCACCTTCCACCGCATGATCGCGGCGGAGCGTCACAGCCAAGGCAATCGGCGCAACGGCATCCGGGCCGCCCGTGACTTGATTTACCGGGGTGAGATCGCCCGGGAGATCGCGGAATTCCATGCCCAGGCCGACAGTCTGCTGACCTACGAGGATCTGTGCAACTTTACGGTGTTGGTGGAAGCGCCGGAAACCATTCGCTACCGTGATCTGGATGTGTTCAGCTGCGGTCCGTGGTGCCAGGGACCTTCCCTGCTGATGGCTTTGCGGATTCTGGAACACCTGGACCTTGGGGCCATGGGGCACAATTCGGCCGCCTATCTGCATGTGCTGCTGGAAACCCTCAAGCTGGTTTTTGCGGATCGGGAAGCCTATTTTGGGGATCCGGGCATGGTCAAGGTACCGATGGCAGGCCTGTTGCATCCGGCGTATGCGGACACGCGGCGCCGCGCGATTGATCCCGACCAGGCCGCGTCCTGTATGCCTCCCTTTGGGGATCCGTGGCCTTTCGACCCACACGGGAAAGGCCAGGATGACCGGGCGACACAGGCAACCGCGGGCCATCCCATGGCCGCACCGCAAGGAGCCTGGGACAGTGATACCAGCTATCTTTGCGTGGTAGACGCCGCAGGCAACGCGTTTTCCGCCACCCCCTCGGACGGGATTGGCGGTGCGGCGGTGATACCCGGCCTGGGATTTCCCATTTCCCATCGGGGTACGCAGAGCTGGCTGGACCCCGCCCATGCCTCAGCTCTCCAGCCAGGGAAGCGGCCCCGCCTGACCCCCAATCCGGCTTTGGTCATGCGCAACGGCCGGCCCTATATGCCCTTTGGTTGCCCGGGCGGCGATGCGCAGGTGCAGGGCATGCTGCAGGTCTTTCTCAACGCAGTGGAGTTTGGCATGGATGCCCAGTCCGCCATCGAGGCGCCCCGTGTCATATCACACAGTTTCCCCAACTCGTTTTGGCCCCACATCAGCCGCCATGGCGAAGTGACTGTGGAAACGCGTATCGCGGACCATGTCCGCTCCGAGCTGCAGGGAAAGGGCCATGTGCTGGAAGAAGACGGAGACTGGAGTGGCTACGTTAGCCGGGTATGTGCCATTACGGTAGATGCCGAAACGGGAGTACGCACGGGTGGGGCGGATCCCCGCACCACCGCCTATGCTGCCGGTTGGTGATACCTGATGCAAAGTACCCCCATGCCCTCATGTTCATAGTACAGTCCTGTTGGGACTGGCAGGGATATCACGAATCTCCCGTTGGCACACCTTGATGGATGTGGTTCCTCCCATGACAGGTGCCTGGTGCATAGGGAGATATAATGCTACAATTATAGTTTACAACCCAGGCGGAAACCAGGTTGTATGCAAGTAAGCTTGGCATTGGGAAATTCGGGATGATTTGCCGATATGCAAACTTGATGCCGGGTGGCAATTTCCCACCGAGCAACAACCATCAGGGGCAATTGTCAAGCTATAATTGTATCACTAAGAGACATAAGCACCTGCCAGGGCCAAATCACAGGATATCGGGTATCCTGTCCGGAACCTCACGGCGGTTCAGGATTCTGCTCGGAGCTCGTGGCGGGTTGTGCGCCTGGCGTCATGGCCAATTGCGTCCGGACACCTGACCATTGCGTCCGGGCCGGGGCGTGTAACCCGGCCCGGCCCATCTCCCACTACTCAGACTTGGGCACAGTCGAAACCTCGAAGATGGGCACCGACTTCCTGTGGCGGTAGTAGCTGCGGTAGTTGTCGGTGGGACTGTAGTGGTACGCGGTCCAATGGGCATTGCGAACTTTCCATCCATCATCCGACACGTTGGCGGGACAGTTGAATCCGTAAGGACAGAATCCTGGAGCTGGCCACCTGTACTCACTCGTATCATCCGTCAACCGCCACGCGTAGGTTCCCCAGCCGGACAGGGACAACTCCACAAAATAGTGCGTGTTGGCATCCAGGTCGCAATTGCCCGTGCAGGTGAAGAGGTGCCAGCCGCCGCTGGCAGGGCCGGCCGTGGCCGGTGTCAGCTGCATGGCTGTTCCTTCCACCGGGTCCGGGTAGGTTTCACTGTTGCCCTGCACGATGTCAACGTCGGGCGGCGAGGCTGTAGTTTGAGCAAACAGGATTTTGACTGCCGACACGGTGTAGCCGTTTGCATGACTGCCCGTCCGGAAGCCGCCCATGCACGAAGGGCCCGGTACAGTGCAGACCTTGCCGGAGGGGATGTTGTGCACGTTGCCCGTGCCAGCGGCTTGCAGCCCAGCCACCCCGGGTGAACGTGTCCGCCCGCTCCATCCACCTGAATGGCCCGTGCTGTAGGCGCGCACGGCCACTTCGTAGGTGCGGGCCGGGTCCACATTGAATGTCGTGCTGGCCGCGCCTGCTCCAACTTTCAGATCGTAGGCCACCGCCATCCAGGTGCGGCCGCCATCGTCCGTGGCCACCACATGGGCAAGCGTGGCGTTGGCGGGCTGGGTCCAGGTGATGGTCAGGCGGCCGCCCTCAACGCCGTCATTGGCCGTGCGGGACACAGCCATGTCCGTAACAGTCGCCACGGCATGCACGGGAGCCGACAGACCCAGCACGCACAATAGAGCCACCACTACGATGAATGTGCGGCGCATCGAGTTCGTGTGTCGAGAACGCAGAAGGTGTCGCATGGCGCGCCATCCAGGAGTGCTTAATGTTTTAGGCGTGGCCATTCTAGCAGACCTCACAGATTCATTTCAAAACGAAATAATCACAGTAAAAGACAATATAGTCACAAAAATTTCACATATACCAAGAGTATAACCGGAGCGTCTATCGTTGCCGGTGGCTCCAGAGGCGCTCACATGACGGCTAACGCTACACTTTCTGCCCCTGCCTGGGGGCACGATGGGCCAAGCGACCGCCGATCTTCGGGCCTTATACACCCGCTGTCATCCTCTGCCTCAATTCTCCTCTATATGATGCGATTGCCCTGGATCCCAGTGTCCCAGAGCGCATCCACGCAGGAAGGATCTGCACTTCACTTGCGTAACAACCATGCAATCAAGACATACCAACACACCAATTGCCATAACCACCTGTCATGGTCGTGGTTTCATCTCGGGCCTGCTAAGCTCTTAGCCCCAGGTAAGATCGAGAGGCAAGGCGATCGCTGATGTTCCGGAAGGCCTGGTCCACGGCCGGGATCAGCGCCGCCGCCCTGAAGTTGCGGCGCGGCATTTCCCGGTGCTTGGCCACGCCGAACAGGGGTTCCATCTCGTTCCGCTCCGGGGCGTAGGGGGCAGGTACCACAGGTCAATGCCCTGGGCCGTCAGGGCCGGTCCGGCGTCCTTCATGGCCTTCCCGCGGTGCATGGAGGCATGGTCCCACACGACCACACGGCGTGGCCCGGTCCCCTGGGGCAGGGTGTCCTCCCGAAACGCCCTGCGATCCTCGCGCGTCAGGGTCCGCGCCTCCGTCTGCCAGGTCAGGGGTGTGGTTGGGGTCGTCCCCGGCGCCGCCCGCACGGTCCGCACATGCACCCGTTGCCCCTGGGGACTTGCGTAGGGGACAAGCCGGGGCTGGCCCCGCCAACCTCACGTGTAGGTCGTGGGCAGGGTCAGGGCAAACCCGACTTCATCCAGATAGAAGAGTTGCAGGGGTGCCGTCCCGGGACTTTTGTAGGGCCTGCAGTTCGGTCTTGGCCTGGGTCACCTGGGCCCGGCGCGCCCGGTCGGGCGGCGGTGCGGCGGAGGGTATCCGCACCGTAACCCAGGAAGGGGGCCAGGCGGGATACCCGCCAGCCTGCGTCGGAGAGCCGAAACATCTCTACCCGGTCCCGTTCCCGGAGACTCAGGCTCGGCGCATGGCCGCCCGTTCGTCGGCGGTCAGGGTGATATGCAGGGGCGCCGGCAGGGGACTGCTCGCTTAAATGACAGGCTGGGGACTGCCCTCTCCGTATACGACAGTGTCAAGATTATCCTGGGCTAAGAGCTTAGTTGGATTCCGCCAGCGTATCTTCCCACATCCGTCCACGTGCCGCGGCCACCTCAGAACGAGACGGGATCGCAACCCTGGTATCATCGCCGCCATCCTGCTTGTGGCGCCCGATGGGTTCCTCCACCCAGTAGGTCAGCAGGCTGCCATCGGCCCCGTATAGGTGCAGGCGGTTTCTGTCGGGAAAGGCATCATGCCCTGCAACCTCCTCTATCCATGGCCATGGATAGCGCATCCGGATGGCTTTAGCCCTTGATGCCCGTTGAAATCACACCTTCCATGAAATAGCGCTGCAGGAACAGAAAGACGATGAGGCTGGGTATACCCAGGATGGTCATGGCGGCCATGCCCGGGGCATAACTTTCGATCTGCGTGCGATTCATGGTGACCGGGGCAAAGGCCGCCATGCCAATCGGCAGGGTCTTCATTTCTTCGGAGAAGGTGATAAGCAACGGCCACAGGAAGGCATTCCAGTTGGTCGTAAACAGCAGTACGCCAGCCGCTACCACGGTAGACCGCGCCAGAGGCAGCGCAATGACCAGGAAGATACGTAACCGGGAGGCGCCATCCATGGCCGCGGCTTCTTCCAGTTCCCGGGGCAACGTCAGGAAAAACTGCCGAAACAGATAGACACTGAATACTTCGGCCAAGGGCGGCAATATGAGCGCACTGTAGGTATCGGTGGCCCGGAGTTCCAGAAAGGCAATGAAGCGCGGCACGATGGTCATTTCGGTGGGAATCATGAGCGACGCCAGCAAGGTCATAAAGAGCATGTGCTTGCCGGGAAAGTTCATGCGGGCCAGGGCATAGCCGGCCGCGGCACCGAGGACAATGCTGGCCAAGGTAATGGAAGTCGTGACCAGCATGCTGTTCCAAAGCCAGCGGAAAATCGGCTTTTCAAAAACAACAATGTAATTTTCCAGCGTCCAATGACGCGGAATCCATTCAATCTGCTGGGTCATTACCTCCCCGGGCAACTTGAAGGACGTGGAAACCATCCACACAAAGGGCAACACCCACATGTAGGCCAGGCCCAGGCCCAGCAACCAGAGCAGTATCCTGCCCGGCGTGAGGCGGCTGGTGCCGCCAATCCATCGTTTCAGCTGTGTGATCATGGCTATGTCCGTTCCCGGATTACACGCATCTGGATCAGGGTCACAATCAGGATGGTCAGGAACAGCAGCAGGGAAAGCGCCGACGAATACCCCAACTCGGTATTCATGAAACCGCGTTCATAGATATAGAAGATGATGGAGAAGGAGGCCCCTGCTGGTCCGCCCTGCGTCATGACAAAGATCTGGCTGAAAATGCGGAAGGCGCTGATGATTTCCAGCGTAATGACAAGGCTGAGCGCCGGGCGGAGGAGGGGCAAAATCACAAACCAGAAGCTCTGCAGCGCGTTGGCCCCATCAATGGAAGCCGAATCCTTGAGTTCGGGGGGAATGTCCTGCAAGGCCGCCAGCAGGATCACCATATGAAAGCCGAGATTCCACCAGATCGTGGTCATGCCCACGGCCCACAATACCCAATCCGGATTGGTAAGCCATGGGATGTAGGTAACCCCGAACTTCCCCAGGTACTGATTGATGACCCCAAACCGCGTGTCCAGCATCCAGACCCAGACCAGGCCCACCACCGTCACCGAGACCACGCGCGGAGCGTAGAACGAAAGCCGGGACAGGGTAAACCCGCGCAGGCGCTGATTCACATACAGGGCAAACAGCAAGGCCAGCACTGTCGTGCCCGGCACGATGATCAGAGCCAGCTGGAAGGTATTGCCCCAGACCTTGGGCACGAACGAGTCATTGAAGGCCCGTTCAAAGTTGGCGAAACCTACAAATTCCGGCGCACCGATGATACGCCACTCCGTGAAGGAGACATAGGTGCCAAACAGAATGGCCCCCACGGTGAATACCAGAAAGGGCACAAAAAAAGGGCAGGACGTAGAAGTACGCGGACCAATCAATGCGCTCGCCTTTCCAGGTCATTTTGCGCATGCGGGCACGAATAGAGGATGGATTTGCCAAACCTGCCGATGTCATGAATTTGCCGTAAAGCGTTCCCGGATGTGATGGATTCAGGGTACCTGGGTCTCAGGAGTCGATCGCAATGGCAGGCCTCAGACATACGGCCAGGCCCACCCCACAACTGGGTCCCAACCGCCCCGATGGGTCACCGTTGTGCAGAACCTGCCTCTCGCAGGATATGCACAGGATGCCACGCAAACAACACCTGCGGGACCATTACCCAGACGGTCCCGCAGGTTACCTGCTGTAGTCGAAGCCGCTACAGGGGCCCTTCTTTAGGCCATTTCTTCCGCCAGCATTTCGTTCCAGGTCGTACAAAGTTCATCTACACCTTCATCAATGGTCTTGTCGCCCTGCCACACCGGATCGATAATCCGGTGCACCAGGTTGGGGCTGGTGTAGTACTTGAAGTCGGGTGTGGCCCGTATGCTGGGCGGTACGAAGGTAGCGAAATCCATGCCTTCCACAAAGGGTCGCCGGTACTCCCAGCGATGCGCCTTGTAATCATCCCGCGCCAAAATGGACTTGCGACAGGCGGCGCCGCGCCCCTGCGTAGTCCACAGGAACGACTCGTCCGAAAGCCATTTCAACGCCTGGGCCGACCGGGCATAGCGGTTCGCGTCATCCTGCACATACATTTCCTGTGAGCCCAGGCTGAGACGCGTGGCCAATTCACCACCGATGTTGGGCGTGAATTCCACCGAGAAATTGAGGCCTTGCTCAATATAGCCATTCAGCGTCCAGGGGCCGGTTATGAACATGGAGCCTTCCCCGGTACCAAACGCCTTGTAGCGGTCCGTTACGTCACGCGTGGCAATCTTGTGCTTGTCGAACAGATCCAGCACCCATTGTGCTGCCTCCTTGGCCGCATCCACGTTGATGCAGGCCGCGGTCAGATCCTCGTCGACAATGCGGAATCCCATCTGATGGGCGACCAGCCCCCAGATGAAGGCCACGTGCAGGCCCGAGCCCGTCATCAGGAAACCGGAACGGACTACCGTATCCCCATCCAGTTTGCTCATGGCCTTGGACCATTCAATCAGTTCCTCACCGTTGGTCGGGGGACTGTCAGGATCCAGCCCGGCCTCTTCCACATGATCCAGATTGATCTCCATCTGCCAGGTCATGGCATCCAGGGGCATGTGATAGAGATCGCTGCCGAATTGGGGATACCGGCTGCGGTTTACGGCCAATTCCGTGAAATCATCCCAGTCCAGACCGGCGTCGGTCAGATGATCCCCCAGGGGCACCATGACTCCATCTTCCACAAAGTCAGCCCGCTCCCCCGCATCGGCCCAGCCAAAGTCCGGTGCCTGTCCGGTGGCCGCCGAGGCCAAGACCTTGGTCTTGTATTCGTTGGAGGAAACATCAAGTTTCTCAATTTAATGAATGTGAGCTGGCGAAATTCGCGATTCCTCCTGTATGCCAAACACACAGGTCTGAGCCCGCCCATGCCTGCTTGCCCTGGAGACAGCACCTGCCGCCCGACTGGAGGGGGGCACCTGTCTTCCTGCAATCTGCACAGTTTTGCGCAAAGGGACATGCATGGGGCTCTTCGTTGAGTATAGCACAACAGGTCAAGGGCAATTAAGAGGGTTTTGGGGATGGGGCGACCTGTTGCGGCAACGGGTGCCCTGCCTCGCCGCATACACAGGAAGCCCGATTCCGGGGTATGGAGTATACCCGGATGACAGCCCATTGCCCCTGTGATCCGTGTGCTCCGGCCTGCCTTGCCCGGCCCACTTTCTCAGTCCAGGTGGAAACGGGAGGTCAGCATGTACTGGATGGGGTCATCATCCTCGCTGTACTCGTGGTAGGCAACCACGATACTGCCATCGGCGGTCTGGGTCACGCTGGGATAGCCGATGTGCCAATATACGGGATCCGCGGGCGGTCCGACCACACATTCCCGGATGACAAACTCATTGGCTACATCCCATTCCACGCCATCCGGTGAGATGCATCCGCGTACGCCCATGGGCTGGCGCCGATATCCGTAAACCGCCAGCACCCGTCCATCCTGCAGTTGTATGACCGCAGGCGGATAGCCCCACAGGTTGGTGCGTCGCGGAGATTCCCACGTGATCCCGCCATCCAGGGATCGCGTGTACCACAGGTTGTCATAGCGTGTGGGGCGTACCAACACGCGTATCAGGCAGACCAGGGATCCGTCCGCCAGCTGCGCCACGGCGGGTTCCTGAAAGTTGATGATATTCGCCGGGTCATAGGCCATGGTGGACCAATACTCCCAGTTTTCCCCCCGGTCATCGGAACGCATCATGAAGCAGCGGGTACTTTCCCCCGAGGGCAAGGGTCGGCCCGAATATCCGGCACCGGTCGTGGTGCCCGCCAGAGGCATGAGGAGACCGCCGTCCGCCAATTCAAGGATATGGCCTGCCCCTGATCCCCCACACATGTAGGCACTTTCCCCGGCATCCGCAATCGGAAACGTGTTGACCGGTATGGGGCCCTGCCACGAATGGCCCTGATCGGCCGACTTGAACACCGCATAACCGGTTTGGCGCTTCAGCCGTTCCGGCCCGCCGGCAGCTACACCATACAGGGCCTGCTCATCATGGCGCCGCAGGGCCGTGGGCGCCATGAAGCTGCACAGGCGGGTATGCAGGATGATGGTATCGTCCGCGAGTTGCGCCAGGGCGCAGTCCCAGTTCCCGTTATGCGGGGTGAAGGGATATACCACTTGCATGCTCTCGGCATCCCAGGAACGCCCACCATCCGCGGAGCGGATCACACAGGACTGGCCACTGTCCGCATGAAAGCGTCCCCGTTCCTGATTGAAGCCCAACAGCAATTCCCCATTGCGCAACCGAATGATGCTGCCCTGGTTGCACGCCTGATCCAAATCCTTGTACGCCAACGTAGTTTCCACGGTTACCGACGGCATGGTACTTCTCCTGTGCGCATGGGCGGTCCTGCGGCATGGGCAGGGACCAGTCCCGTCTGGTCAAAGCGGTACTGCCACAGGGTACTATCGAAACAGACACGGGGACAAACGCATTTTGGGTTCCCTGTTGTGTGTTGGATGGCAAACCCCCGTGACGATGCAGCAGACCCCGAAGGCGAATTGGGTGACTGCCTCCCGCAGCCAGTGACATCCGCAGCGAAGGAGAAACGCTCCGCCACCGGGTGGTGCAGACGGGCATGGTACCGGATGGGTCTTTCCCGGCATGGGCCAGGTTTCATGCGCGCAGAACAGGCTGTATCCCCTTCTCCCGGGTTGCCCAGAGCCTTGATCGCGGCAGAGGATTCCCGATGTCGGCCAAGCCCGACGTACCGCCCGGTGGCGGCAAGGTGACGAAATGCCTCAAACTGTCTTGCGCGGGTCCAGGAAATCCCGCAGGGCATCGCCCAGAAAATTCACGGAGATCACGGTCAGGAAGATCATGAGACCCGGGAAGGCCACGAGCCAGAGATGCCCTTTCAGCATCTCTTCCTGGCCGTGGGTCAGCAGATTGCCCCATGTAGGGGTCGGTGGCTGTACACCAAACCCCAGAAAACTCAGACCGGATTCGGCCATGATGGCCCCCGCAATGCGCAGCGAGGCCGCCACGATGACCGGGGTCAGGGCATTGGGCAGCAGATGCCGCCAGACAATCGCCACCGGGCTCAAACCCAGGCCCCGGGCTGCCAGGATGTAATCCTGCGCCTTGAGCACCAGCAGCTGGCTGCGCACCTGACGGGCCACCCCCATCCAGGACAGCAAAGCCAAAACCACGATGATGCCCGGCACACCACCGCCCACCCGGGACCAGTCGGTATCCAGGCTGCGCAGAAAAACGGTCATCAGAATGAGTACGAAAATGCGGGGCAGTGACAGGAACATGTCCGTCAGCCGCATAACCATATTGTCTGCCCAGCCTCCCTGCAAGCCCGCCAGAGCTCCCAACAACGTGCCCAGACCCACGCCCATGAGGGTGGCCATCAGGCCGACAGCAAGGGATATCCGGCCCCCATGCAGCACACGCGTCAGCAGATCCCGCCCCAGATCGTCGGTGCCCATGGGATGTTCCCATGAGGGCGGCAAGTACCGTTCCCGCATGTTGGATTTCTCACTGTCGTAGGGCGACAGCCACGGTACGGCCAGACAGGCCAGAACAATCAGCAGCAACACACACGTGCCGGTCAGGGCCGGGACATGCCGGACCAGGGCGGGGCCGGAGAACCGGACTGTACGGGGCGACGGAAGCGGATCGGGCGGAGAGATGGGTGCAATCCCCGCTATTCGTAGCGGATACGCGGGTCCAGATAGGCGTAGGCCAGATCGGCCACGAGATTAAACAGGATGATGAGCGCAGCATTGATGAGTACGATGCCCATCAGCAGGGGGAAATCCACGCGCTGCGCCGAGCGGTAAAAGAGGCGCCCCATGCCGGGCCAGGAGAAGAGCGTTTCCGTGAACAGGGCCCCTCCAAACAGTCCGGGCAGATCCAGGGCCAGGACTGTGATGACCGGCAGCAGGGCATTCTTGACCACGTGCGGGACCAGGATCCGGCGGAAACGCAGCCCCTTGGCCCGGGCGGTCAGGATGAAGTCGCTGCCCAGCACTTCCAGGACCTGGCCCCGCATGTAGCGGAGATAGGTCCCGACACTGAAGACCGTGAGCATGAAAACCGGCAGTATGAGATGCCGGATCCGCGCTCCCCACAGGATGCCGCTTTCCCCGTAGGGCTGCATTCCGCCCCCGGGCAGCAGGGGTGGACAGTCCGCACAGGCCCAGAAGTGCGTCAGGGCAAAACCGGCGGAAGGACTGACAGGAGAGTTGAGCCAGACATTGAAGACGATGATCAGGATCAGGCCAAACCAGAAAATGGGAATGGCCTGGCCCATGAACGCACCCAGGCTGACCAGATGATCCAGCCACGAGTACTGGCGCAGCGCGGACATGACCCCCAGCGGCAGGGCCAGCAGCAGCGCCAGCACCAGGGAAGTCCCCATCAGCAGCAGCGTGCGGGGCAGACGCTCGCGGATTTCCGCCATGACGGGCCGCCGCGTGACCATGCTGAACCCCCAGTCCCCTACCAGGAGGCGGGCCATCCACTGGAGGTAGCGCTCGCCCATGGGTTTGTGCAGGCCCAGTTCTTCTTCCAGACGAGCCAGATCGTCGGGTGTCAGCTCGGGATTTTCTTCATAGGCCGCCAGGGGGCCCCCCGGCACCGCCTCGATCAGGAGAAAGGTGAACAGGCTGACGAGCAACAGCAGCGGCACTGCCTGCAGCAACCGCCGGATCAGGTAGGCGCTCATGTGGGCAGCGCAGGCCGACGTCCGGGGTCAGTGCGCGTCAGCCTGCCAACCCTCTTGGCTATTCGATCAGGTGCCAATCCTCGGCGTTCCAGGTTTCGTTGGTCCAGGGATTGACGGCAAATCCGCCCACCCTGGTCTGCGCGAGATGCAGATCGCCCCGGTCATACAGGTAGATATGGGGGAGATCGGCGTCGATCAATTCACATACGCGCTGGTAGGCCTGGGCCCGTACCGCCGTATCCGGTGTGGCACCGGCCTCTTCCAGCCGCTGATCCGCTTCCAGACTGACCCAGCGGCTGTAGTTGTTGCCCACCCCGTTGTTGTCTGCGGTCGGCATGCGGGTACTGTGAAAATAGGCTTCCATATGGGAATGCGGATCGATCGAGTCGGTAGTGGTGTACATCAGAATGTCAAAATTGCCGTGTTTGCGGAACGCGCCATTGGCCCAGCTGCCGAAGAGCTGGGCACTGGGCACGTTTTCAATGTACATGTCCACCCCAATCTCGGCCATCATTTCGATCAGCAGCACCTGGACGTCCTCCCGCAACCGATTGCCCGATGTCGTCTGAATCTTGAGGCGCAGCGGTGCGCCCGGGTCCGCGAACAGACACCCCTGGCACTCGCGGACACCATCGCCATCGGTGTCCTCAAAGCCCGCCTCGGCCAGCAGGGCACGGGCGGCTTCCGGGTCGTAGGGCGAAGGCGGTATGTCACAGGCGGCCCAGCCCATGCCAATTTCACTGGTGGCTACATTGGTAGCCCCGAACAGCAGGTCATCCACCAGGCCTTGCTTGTTGATGCCCAGATTCAGGGCCTGCCGCACACGCCGGTCCCCCAACAGGGGATGCGGGTTGTCCAGCGGCTCCGCGGTCGCATCCAGCTCGGGGTTCGCCAGGTTGAGCAACAGGCGTTCCGTCCGCGGGCTCGGTCGTCCGTGCACCTGCACATCCTCACGATCCTGGAAATCCGGCGTATCCGCCTCGGTCAGATCCCGCAAGATGTGGATTTCGCCGGACAGCACCAGGGCTTTCCCCACCTCACGGCTGGGGACGATGCGCACCACAATCTGATCCACCATAGGCTTGTCGGGATAGTCGCGGTAATGGGGATTGGCTTCCAGTACGATATGGTCGCCCGACACCCATTCGGTCTGCCGGAAGGGTCCGGTGCCCATCAGATGCCAGTTGTAAATCCAGCGGGTCATATCCGCCGGATCCCCGGTCGCATGGCGCGGCAGGATCGCGTAAAAGAGGCCCAGGAACGGCGCATAGAACTCGGCAAACCGGATCGTGACGTTGTAGTCGTCCTCACAGGTAACGGATTCAATGCGATCCCAGCCGGTGCGCCGCACGGCACCGCTGTCGGGATGCATGACGGCTTCGTAGGTGAACAGCACATCGTCGCACGTAAAGGGCGTGCCGTCTGACCACAGGATGTCATCCCGCAGCTGGTAGCGCAAGGTCAGGCCATCTTCCGCCACGCCGCCGTTTTCCACCGTGGGCACGGTGGTAGCCAGTTCCGGCAGGCTGTTCCCCTCCGGGTCCAGTCCCAGCAGGCCTTCCACAACCAGGGAGCGCACTTCACTGGCCACCGTCTGGGAAGCGAGATAGGGATTCAAAATGGCCGGTTCCTGGTACAGGCCGTATACCAGACGGCTCTTTGCCACCGGTACCGGTACCTCGACCTCAACCTCGCGAATGACTTCCACTTCCCGGATAACTTCCACTTCCCGGGTGACTTCCACTTCGACCATCTCGGGTGCGGTCGCCGGTGTCTCGGCGGTGGCGCAGGCCGTCAGGCCGAGCGTGAGGCAAAGAAGAAGCAGGCCCAGACGGGCACAGCGTGACTGGCAGTTCAAGGACATGTTTTCCCCCTGTCGACAGAGTGGCTGAATCAACGGTTGGCCTGGCCCCTATTGCCAGGTAAATTGACGCACATCGCTGCTGAGGCTGGCCGACTGCAGTTCCCGCGGCGCCCCGGGAATGCCCGGGGCCACCACACGGACGACGGTCACCTGCCACAGGTACTCCTGGCTGGTACCTTCCGGCGGGGCCAGCGTGGTCTCCATACGGAAACTCGTAGCCTTGGTCCAGACCGTCGGTGGTTCCACGTCTTCGGGATTGGCGGTCCATATGCGCAGGACATACCACTCATTGGGGGCCAGGATATCCACACTCAGCCAGCGGAACAGCACGGAGTCCTTGCGGGAGACCAGCGCCGTGTTGGCAGGACCCAGCAGCCGGGGACTGGCATAGATCGCGTTGGTGGTCCGGGGTGCCAGTTCGCTGGATCCCAGAACTTCCTGGGACAGGCGTGGAATCGGGATCACCAGCAGATCGCCCTTGTGCAGGATCGAGTCGGTACCCAGATCATTGGCCGCAAAGATGGCTGCCGGCTCCGTGCCGAAGCGAAAGGCAATGCTGATGATGCTGTCTCCCGCCTGCACATTATAGACAAAGTCTGTGGTCCATTGCGGGACAGGGGTAGTGCGCGGGATGACCACATTCCGGGTTTGTCCCGGAATGGTCAGCTCTGCGCCTGGATGAATGGTGGTAGTCTCCAGGTTGTTCATGCGCATCAGATCTTCCACCTCCACATTGTACAGGTTGGCGATATACACCAGGACTTCCCCCGATTGCACCACATGGGTCAGAGGGGCCGGCGTGGGTACAACCAGGGTGGGCACAACCGGTACCGGGGTGGGGGTTGGTGGCGGCGTAGGCGTGGGGGCCGGCAGTGTGGGCGGCAAG
>CAXXOQ010000097.1:0-14890 GCA_963664185.2 Caldilineaceae bacterium
CTTCTGGCACCTTCAGGCCAGCTGGTGGCCCGTGAGAATCTCCGGGGGCTGGGCTGGCTGGACTTGACATTCGGACAGTTGGACGGCTGGTGGCGGTTTGCTGACCCCTACCGCTCCCATCACGCCCTGGCCAGTCCTGCCGCGTGGCGCCAGGCCCTGGGTGACGCCGGGTTTGGGAGCGTTGAGGTACTGGGTGTAGTGGAAGCGGATTCCACCAAACTGCCGGATCAGGGCGTTATCGTGGCGCAGGGGCCGGCAGAGGTGCAGGAGACGGCGGGCCTTTGGATCGTGGCGGCGGACGCCAGTGGTGTCTCCGAGGCACTGGCTGCCGAACTGGTGGCCCGGAACCAGACCGTGGTCTTGGCGGGTACAGGATATCCGCCCAACCGCAAGCCGGCCGGGAAAGGGCCCGGCATTGTCCGGGTAGAAGCAGAGGCAGAGAATCGGGAGTTCTGGCGATCCCTGCTGGTAGAGCTGCCTGACGATGTATCGCTGCAGGGTGTCGTTCACCTCCAGGCCCTGGATGGACATGGGACACAGGCAACGCCTCAGGAACTGACGGCGGATATGCGGCACGCTGGGAGCAGTGCCCTGGCCCTGGTCCAGGGTTTGGCCGACGCGGACGCCACTCCCGTCAAGGGCTTGTGGCTGGTTACCCGCGGGGCACAGGTACTGGAAAAGGAAGTACAGGGAGAACTGACCGGAGCCATGTTATGGGGCATAGGCAAAGTGGCTTTCCGGGAAGCAGGCCACCTGCAACCGCGCATGATCGATCTGGACCCTGGCACAGACCTGCCACCGGACTGCCTGATGGATGAACTGCTGTATCCGGACAGCGAAGACCATATTGCCTATCGCCAGGGTCTGCGCCAGGCCGCGCGTCTGGTACGGATGGAAACCGGGACCGAGCGGCTGACCCTGTCCGAAGACACGGGCTGGATGCTGGCGTCTGCGCCGAATGGCGTCCTGGAAGGATTGCAGGTCATGCCATGGCCTGTACGGGCCCTGGAGGCACGGGAGGTGCGCGTGGCCATTGAGGCTTCTGGCCTCAACTTTCGGGATGTGCTCCGGGCCCTGGGTCTCCTTGATGAAGGCGTGCTGGGCGTCGAGTTTTGCGGCAGGATTCTTGAAGTGGGACGTGACGTATCCACTTTCGCCGTGGGGGATCTTGTAGTGGGATTGGCGTTCGGCACGTTTGGTCCCGAAGCCGTCACACACGAGGAATTGGTCGCGTTGGCCCCATCCGGAATTCCGACAACGGAGTTGGCCACCATACCTGTCGCATTCGTAACTGCCGCCCTCTCCTTCAACCTCTCTGGCCTGGAAGCGGGGGAGAGAGTGCTGATTCACGCCGGGACTGGCGGCGTAGGACTGGCGGCCATTCAGATGGCACAAGCCGTCGGCGCGGAAGTGTTCGCCACGGCGAGTGTCCCGAAGCAGGCCTACCTCCGATCATTGGACGTGGAGCATGTGTTCGACAGTCGGCAAACGAATTTTGGAGAGGAAATTCTGGACGTCACCGGCGGCGAGGGCGTCCATGTGGTACTGAACAGTCTCACCGGCGAGGGTTTCATCGACGCCAGTTTGTCTTGTCTGGTCCCCGGGGGCCGATTCGTGGAGTTGGCCCGCCTGAACACCCTGAGCCAGGAAGAAATGGCGGCAGCGCGACCTGACGTAGCCTATTTCATCCTGGAAGTCGATGTACTAACGAAGAAGTGCCCGCAGGTGCCGGGCGCGGCGCTCAGGGACGTGATGGAACGACTGGCGACGGGGGAACTGACGCCGCTGGTCCACAGCCGCTGGTCCATGACCGAAGCGGGTGCCGCCATGCACTTCATGCGCGAAGCGCGGCACATAGGGAAGATCGTCCTGACGATATCCCCCATCAAGAGGGGCCGGTTGCGGGCGGACAGAACCTATCTGGTAACGGGTGGCCTGGGCGGGATCGGATGCGCCCTGGCCGGGTGGTTGGCGGACAGGGGTGCCGGGGCCATTGTCCTGAACGGGCGGCGGGCACCCGACGCTGCCGCCCAGGAAACGATCAGGGCCCTGCGCGAACGCGGCGTCATGATTCGGGCCGAACTGGCTGATGTGACGGATGGCGCGGCGGTTGACGCCATGCTGTCCCGCATGGCCGAAACGTTGCCCCCGCTGGGAGGCATCATTCACAGCGTGGGCGTGCTGTCAGATGGTGCGCTGACCAACCTGACCTGGTCGCGCTTTGAGCATGTGCTGTGGCCGAAGATGCTGGGCGCCTGGCATCTGCATCGGGCCACTGCAGGCCATGATTTGGAGCTCTTCATACTGTTCTCAAGCGTCACCGGCATTCTGGGTAATGCCGGCCAGGCCAACCATGCTGCCGCCAACGCTTTCCTGGACCAGCTCGCCCTTCATCGCCGGGCCCGGGGACTGACCGGACAGTCCATCGCCTGGGGTGCCTGGTCGGGCCTGGGTGAGGCGGAGGAGCAGCGGGAACGAATTGCGCATCAGCTGGAAGCGGGCGGCACACGGTGGTTGACACCGCAACAGGGCTTGCGCGCTTTTGATCAGTTGGTGCGACAGGATGTACCGGTCAGTATGGCCGCGTCCATAGACTGGTCGGTATTGTCGGAGCATCTGGGCCAGTGCCCACCCTTTTTGGAAAGCCTGCTCATCGAGACGGAAGACGACGCAGCCGATCCGGGAGAAACGCAGGAAGATCTGCTGTCCGGTCTCCGGCGGGCACCGTTGGCCGAGCGCACCCAGCTGCTCGCGTCGTTCCTGCAAAAGGAACTGCAGGCGGTGATGCATCTGCCTGTGTTGCCGGCCCCCACGGCGGAGTTCGCCGATCTGGGTATGGATTCCCTGATGGCCGTAGAGTTGCGTAACCGGCTGAACCGGGCGTTTGCCGGGGAATATGTAGCCTCCAATACGGTGGTGTTTGACTATCCGAATGTCACGGGCCTGGCCAGTCACCTGGCCGGTGAGTTCGGCGACACGGTCGAACCGGCACCCCGCCCCATGGCACGTCCACGGGCCCAACCGGCCGAGGAGGCCATTGCGATCGTAGGCATGGCCTGCCGTTTCCCGGGCGCGGAAGGCCTGGCCGCCTTCTGGCAGCAACTGGAAACAGGCGAGAATTGGGTGACGGACGGACGGCAGGACGCGGGGCAGTGGCAGGGAGTTGCCGGCGATCCCGAGGACGGGGACGCCATTTGTCGCCGCGGGTCGTATGTGCAGGGGATTGACCAGTTTGATTCCCGGTTCTTCCGGATTTCGCCGATCGAGGCCCGTGCCATGGACCCCCAGCAGCGCATGCTGCTGGAAACCACGTGGCAGGCGCTGGAAGACGCCGGCATGGATCCCGAGCAGCTGAAGGGAAGTCGTACCGCCGTGTACGCTGGCATGGGCGCCAGTGAATACCGGCGCCTGATCATAGCCCAGGGGGGCGAAGACAGTTTCTTTGGCACTGCGGGCAGTGTGGCGGTGGGACGGATCGCGCACGCGTTTGGCCTGGAAGGACCTGCTGTGCCTATCGATCTCGCCTGCAGCTCGTCTCTGGTCGCTGTACATCAGGGGGTTACGAGCCTGCAGCGAGGGGACGTGGATATGGCATTGGTGGGAGGCGTGAATGCGGTCCTTTTCGCCCCCATCGCCCGGTTTCTCGCAGATGTGGGCATGCTGTCCAGGAGTGGACAGTGCTGGAGCTTCGATGCGGCTGCGGACGGGTACGTGCGCGGCGAGGGATGTGGCGTGGTGGTCCTGAAGCGCCTGAGTCAGGCCGAGGCGGACGGTGATCGTATCTGGGCCGTGATTCGGGGTTCGGCCGTGAACCAGAATGGAGTCGGCCTGGGCCTCACGCTCCCCAGCGGTCCCGCCCAGGAACGCGTGATGGAGGAAGCCCTGGCGCGCGCCGGTGTGATCCCTGCCGAGGTGGACTACCTGGAAGCCCACGGCCCCGCGAATGCCGTGGGCGACGAAATTGAGCTGAACGCCGTAGCTGCCGTCTATGGCCCGGGACGGGCATCCGAACGTCCGCTGTTGACGGGCTCCGTGAAGACCAATATCGGCCATCTAGAGAGTGCCGGCGCGATTGCGGGGCTGATCAAGGCTGTCATGGCCATGCAGAAAGGCGTAATTCCGAAGCATCTGCACTTCCGCCATCCGAGTCCTGAAATCGACTGGGATCGCTTGCCCGTGCAGGTAACTGCGGAGACCACCGACTGGCCCCGCGTCCGAATCGGCCCCCGCTGGCTGGGGTGAATACTTTCGGCCTTTCGGGTTCCAATGCGCATGTGATCCTGGAAGGATATGAAGAGACAGGCAGTACTGCGGCAGACTGTGGGCCTCAACCGGGGCCAGCCGGTGCCGCGCAACCAGTGGTGATTCCGCTGCCCGAGGCGGTCACCGACGCGTTGCCCGCCACCATGCTCCAGGTCCGTGCGACACGACTGCTCCCCCTGTCAGGCAAGACAGACAACGCCTTGCGGGAACTGGCGGGACGCTATCTCGCCTGGCTCGATTCATGCGCCACCGAATCGGCCACGGATCCTCTGCTTGCGGACATGGCCTGGACCGCCAGTACAGGGCGGAGCCATTTCGCTTGCCGTGCGGGTGTGGTATTCGACGATGTATCCTCGTTGCGGGATCAGCTGCGGGCGCTCACGGAGGCACGCCACAGCGTGGGAGAACCACGCCCCGTGACGAAGGTGGCGTTTCTGTATAGCGGCCAGGGAAGCCAGTGGTCCGGTATGGGGGCAACCCTGTATGAGAGTGAGCCCGTAGTGCGGGCGGTTCTGGACCGTTGCGACTCGGTGCTGCGTACAGAACGGCAGGCCTCCCTGCTGGATGTGATGTTCGGTCAGACTGGAGCCGCCGGGGACCTGGATGATCCGGCATGGACGCAACCTGCGCTTTATGCCTTGGAGATCGCCCTTACGGCACTCTGGTCCAGTGTGGGGATTCGCCCGCATGCTGTGCTGGGACACCAGCTGGGCGAGATTGCCGCGGCACAGACAGCGGGCGTGTTCAGTTTGGAGGCGGGTTTGCGGTTTGCGTCTGCCTGGGGCACACGGCTGTCAACACGGCCCGAAGCAGCAGGGAAGCCCACCCTGGCCGATGTAGAAACGGCCCTCACGAATGTGACAATCGCTCCCCCATCCCTGGCGCTGGTGAGCAACGCAACGGGGCAGATGCTGGAGGCGGGTAGCCCGATGGATGCAACCTTCTGGTACCATCAGTTTGGCCAACCCGCAGAGTGCCGCGCCGGCGTTGCGGCACTGGCCAGCCTGGAGGTGGAGGTCGTAGTGGAAATTGGTCCGGACGCGGTACTGGGACCGCAGGTATGCCAGGTCTGGCCGGAGGTGTCAGCCAGTGCGGAGGTTGCATGTGCCCCCGTCGTTCTCGGCAGCCTGCACCGTACCGCTGACAAAGGTTCGTCCGTACAGCGGGAAGACGGATTCGTGGAGGCCGTGGCAGGGGCCTATGAGGCAGGTTTGCCGCTATCGCTGGCCGGCATGTTCGTGGGGGAAACACGGCGTCGCATCGCGTTGCCGAGCTATCCGTTCCAGCGTCGTCGTCACTGGATCTAGACGCCGCCGCGGCTCGCTTTGCATTCAGGGTTTTGGCATGTTGCCGGAGAAGATGCGCCAGAATTGCCTGCCTCTGGGCAGCAGGGGCCGTACAACTCCAAGGGTTGACTCCGGAGTCAACCCTTGCAATGCTGGGGGATTGTCGCCATCTGACCGATGGTGTGGCGTTCGGGAAACTCGTCCCTGCGGAATTCAACATGTCAATTCCCGTTGCAGACTGGGCGGAACCGCTTTCGCCACGGCATCTGATCGAGTACAACGACGGCCGCAACAGCCCGGGATCGACGACCAGGGTTTGGGCTGGCCCAGCGGCCGTAACCAACTCGGAAAGTCCCTTTCCTGACTCACCTGCAGCGGTCCGTTCTGTGACGCAAAAGGCAACCCGCAATCAGGATGTGCAGGCAGACCAGGCGGTGGTCAACTGGCCTTGCTGGTGTCCGCACCGGAAGGATGTGGGGATCACGATGTGCGACATGCGCCTCCATGGCCCACCCCGGATAGCTTCGGCCATGACGGCTTGGCGCCCACCTTTCATGCCTGAAGCAGAGCGGAAGCCTGACCCGGAACCAGGAGGTTGGCCATGACAAACACAGCGCCTGTATGGGAGGTGCCGCAACCCGCATCCACGCTGGAAGTTCCCGTGATCGGCAATGCCGTCATCATCCTGCGGCGTCATGGCAACCCCACGGGGCCCCGACTCATCTTGAGTCATGGTAATGGCCTGGCCATTGATCTCTATTATCCTTTCTGGTCACTCCTGACGGATGAATTTGATCTCATCCTCTATGATTTGCGCAACCACGGACGGAATGTTACTGGTTCGCTCAAGAATCACAATCTGCCCACGATGGTTGAGGATCTGGACCTTATTCTGGAAGCGGTTGACGTGCACTACGGGAAAAAACCCATGATGGGTGTGTTCCATTCGGTTTCGGCGCTGGCGACTCTCCTGTCGCCCACATACTGTGGCCGATACTCCGCCCTCGTCTTGTTTGATCCACCCTTGTGTAAACCAGGCGCTACGTACGACGAGTTTGATGCGGCAGCGGCCCGCTCAGCGGCCAGGGCGCGCCGTCGTACAGAACTCTTTCCGACCCGGGAGGCGTTTAGCGAACTCCTCCAGTATCTGCCTACTTTCCAGCAGGTTGTTCCCGGCGTGCATGATCTGATAGCGCAGACAACGCTGCGTGGATGTACTGACCGTGAGGGCTTTGAGCTTTGCTGTCCCCCCGACCACGAAGCCCAGATCATAGACTTCGCCTGTGTATACGCCGTATCGGTGAGTTTGGACAAACTGCGTTGTCCCACAAAAGTGATCGGAGCAGACCCGACCCTGCCTTTCTCCTATCTGCCTACCTTTGACCTGGGTGAAATCCTGGACGTGGACTATGACTTCCTGCCCGATACTACGCATTTTCTGCAATTGGAACAACCGCATGAATGCGTTGCGGCCCTGCGGGAGTTTCTTGAGGAGCAGGGCTGCCTCTGACGTGGCAAGCTGACTTGGCATAGTGACCGCAGGGGCGCCCCGCAAGTTGGTTGCCACTCCCCAGGGTCAATTGCCGTCCGGTGCCAGGCAAAGGTTTGATCGGTATGCGCGATACCCGGGATCCCATTTGCCGACGGGTGGTGTATGGTAAGGACTCGACGCCTATGAGGACAAATGCGGCCGTATCCGGCCGATCGGGGCATGTACCATGGATCCGCCAGCCCGTGAAGATGCCGGTATGGATCCGGGTTGCCTGCAGGGCCCCCACCCTGATGCCTATACAGGCCAGGATCAGTATCCTGGCTTTGTAGTAGGGCTACGCGCGAACGGGACGACATTGTCTGTTAACGGGTGAAGGGTGACAGGCAGGGAGCACGGATAGGGAAACTATGGATGGCCTCATGGTGTGCTTGACGGCCCCCGGCAACCAATATTGACCTGTGTCTCTGTCGGTCACCCAGGCTGCCGATCCACGGTGGCATACCCCAGGGCCCTGGCAACTACTTTTCGGTTCTCTGCCCTTCCTGATCCTGGATGGGGCCATGGCTACCGAACTGGAACGTGCCGGTCTGCCCTTGCAAGGGGATCCGCTCTGGTCGGCCCGGGCCCTGGTGGAACAACCTGAACGCATCGAGGCGGTACACCTGGCCTATGCCCGGGCCGGCGCCGATATCCTGACGACAGCGAGTTACCAGGCCACCATTCCCGGCTTGGTCGATCAGGGTTTCTCGGCCGCACAGGCCCGGGAAATTCTGCAACGCGCAGTCGCCCTGGCCCGACAGGCCCGTGATCGCTATGGCCACGAGACATCACCGACCTCTTCCTCCAGGCTTCTGGTAGCGGGGGGCATCGGGCCGTACGGAGCCTATCTGGCGGATGGGTCGGAATACACAGGCCACTATATGTCAGATCCCGGTCGGCTCAGGGACTTCCATCTGCGCCACATTGACATCCTGCTGGACACGGAAGTGGACATCCTGGCCTGTGAATCGATTCCCAGTCGGCATGAAGGTGAGGTACTGGCCAACATCCTGGCCGAGATCCCGGAAAGGGCCGCCTGGGTTTCCTTCACCTGTACGGACCATGAGCACGTGTCCTATGGAGACCGGCTGCAGGATTGTGTAGACCTGTTTCGGCATATACCCCATGTCCTGGTTGGCATCAATTGCATTGCCCCCGCCCAGGCCACCGCCCTGATCGCAGCCACACGGGACAGACACCGTGGCATTGAGGTGGTGTATGCCAACAAGGGAGAAGACTGGAACCCGGATACAGCCCGCTGGCAGGCAGCCTCTGGCGTGGACGATTCGAGTCATGTATGCCTGGCCCAGGACTGGATCCGCCAAGGCGTATGCATCGTGGGTGGCTGTTGTCGCACCACACCAGACTTTATCCGTTCCCTGGCCGCCATGCGCCAACGCGTCCTGGCCCCATGAAATCAGGCAGGCAGTGCCAGCAGATCCGCGACATCCTGCAAATACATCTGACGCCCCTGGTTCTCGTCGGTACAGGCGCGTGTTTTCGGTAAACGGTATAGGTGGTCGCCGAACCGGGATGCAGTCTGACAGGCGTCACAGCGCTCCCCCCTCCCCCAGAGCTGCATGGCGCCAGATCCCTTGCACGTCAATGCGGGGAAGAATGCCTTCCGAGCGCATGCGGCTGACGGTGATCATAGGCAATGCGTGTTCGCCATACCCGGATCGTCGCCCATCATCGTCTATCGTGTCTCCGCATGCGCGAAGATAGTCCAGCGGGTTCCCCCATCGGATGCCCGTCGACACAGTCTCAGCTCACTGTCCCCGTATAGGGTGACGTAAAACCCGTGTTGTTGTATCCACCCAGGAAAGCAGGATGCTTGCATCCAGTTGGGTTTTGCCTGCCGCCCGTCAGCTGGACTTGGTACAAGGTCAGACTTGGGGTCCGCTGTCCGGCCAGGGCCTGAATGCCAATTGCGCCATCTGGCGCCAATGAGTAGAATCACCTGTATCCTCTGTGGCTTGGGCTTGAGGGCCAAGTCAACTGCTGGAACATTGCCGGATCCCGCAAAGCCATTGATTGGCAAAGGAGACAGTACCCATGACCAGGCGATCGATATCACGTCGCAACTTTCTGCAATGGACCGGGGTGGGTCTCGCCACGGGGGTACTCGCTGCCTGTGCCCCCATGCCCGTGCCTGCAGCCAGCGATGAGGCCGCGATGGCCGAACCGGTGACCGTAACTTTCATGGTGCCTGGCAGTACCAATGAAGACGCCGACTTTGCGCCGGTGTTTGAGGAATTCAATGCCCGGTACCCCAACATTGACGGACAGTATACCCCCGCCGGCACTGGGTATGGACCCGGCCTACAATGAGAAATTGCTGACCATGCTTTCGGGCGGTACGGCCCCCGATGTCTTCAAGGACGCTCTTTGGCTACTTCGGGTCGCTCGCGGAGAAGGGAGTCTACGTACCGCTGGATGATTACGCGGCCCATCATCCGGACGAAACCGTATTCGATGATTTCTTTGATGCCCATGTCAATGCCTGCATCATTAAGGGTCAGTTGCTGGCCCTGCCCAATGATGGCGCCCCCGAAGGGATCTGGTACAACGCGGACCTGTATGACGCGGCCGGTCTGGAATATCCCTCCTGGGACACCAACTGGAACGACATGTCTGCGGCCGCCCAGGCCTTGACCCAGCAAGATGGCGCCATTACGACGCATTATGGCATCGGGCACCCCAACTGGCTGGGCACCATCTGGAGCAATGGAGGCCAAATCCTGAACGAGGAGGGCACCCAGTGTGTGATGGACAGTGATGAATCCATCGCGGCCCTGGACTGGATGCAGAGCCTGGTCATCCGGGATGAAACGGCTCCGGGTCCCGAAGCCCTCAGCGAACTGGGCATGATGGATCGCTTTACCACGGGTACTTTGGGTTCCTTCTGGTGTGTGCGCGGCTGTTTGGGACGGTTGCGTTCCATTGAAGACTTCCAGTTCGATGCCGCGCCCCTGCCCCTGAGTGCCAATGGCCAACGCATGACGCGTCTGCTGATCGGCTGGACTTCCATCTGGTCAGGGTCGGAGGTACCGGATGAAGCCTATTATCTGGCTGCCTGGATCTGCAGTCCCGAGGGCCAGCGCCTGCGCATCAGTCGCGGCTATGCCCATCCGTCGCGCAAGTCCCTGGTGGAGCAGGACTGGTACAAGAATTACGAATGTGACCGCTGCAACAGTCATGGGGTCAACAACGTCTTCCCGGAAATGCTGCTGCGGGGCGAAGGTCGTGCCTGGCCCGCCCATCCCCAGGAATCCGAGATCATTCAGGCCATCAATACCGCACTGGATGCCCTTTGGGACGGTTCCAAGAGTGCGGAACAGATGGCCACGGACGTGACGGCTGAGATTAACGGCCTGATTGGCTGACCGGGGGTCAGCCTGCGCCGCCTTTACCCTCGGGCAGGGAGTACCGCCTTTCCCTGACGGGCGGGGGATACTCCCTGCGCCCAACCTGCCCGATGCCCGATGTCCGCCAGTCCGATGCATCGCCGCGAAGAGTGGGCAGGTTGGCTCTTTGCGTCTCCCTGGCTCATTGGGTTCCTGCTTTTCACGGTGGGGCCCATGCTGGCGTCGGGGTTCTTTGCCTTTACGGAATACGACGTGCTCACAGCCCCCCGCTGGGTGGGCTGGTCCAATTTCGACAAGGCTTTGACCGACGATCCCAAAGTATGGCAATCCGTCAAGGTCACGACCATTTATGCCGTAGTGAGCGTTCCCCTGCAGATCGCCTTTGGCCTGCTGCTGGCCCTCCTGCTCAACGCCCGGATTCGGGGCCTGCAGTTCTACCGGACCGTCTATTACCTGCCTTCGGTCCTGTCCGGCGTGGCGGTTGCCCTGCTGTGGCGCTGGATCTATGCACCCAATTTCGGTCTGATCAATTCCTTTCTGGCCCTGTTTGACATCCAGGGTCCCGGTTGGCTTGGCAACAAGGACTGGGCCCTGGCCTCCCTGATTGGCATGTCCCTGTGGCATGTGGGCGGCAGTATCGTGATCTATCTCGCCGGTCTGCAGGGCGTGCCCTCCGAACTCTACGAGGCGGCTCATGTAGACGGCGGCGGCCGCTGGTCCTCCTTCTGGCACATTACGTTGCCCATGATCACACCCGTGCTGTTCTATAACCTGGTGATAGGGATCATCACCGCCCTCCAGATCTTCACCCAGGCCCTGATCATGACCAACGGGGGGCCCCATGAGGCTACCCTGTTCATGGTGCTGTACCTGTACCGCAATGCCTTCCAGTTTTTCAAGATGGGCTACGCTTCCGTGCTGGCCTGGATCCTGTTTGCCTACATCCTGCTCCTCACGCTGCTGGTGTACCGATCCTCAGGTTTCTGGGTCTTTTACGCCGGCGAACTGAAATCCCGCTGAGCCAGATCATGAGGGCTGGGACCTACCGCCTGCGGGCAGAGCCATTCATCATCCATGGGTTGCTGCTGCTGGGCGCCTTTGTACTCATGATCCCGCTGGCCTGGATGCTGTCCACATCGCTCAAGAGCCTGGGCTCGGTCACCACGCTGCCACCGGAATGGATTCCGCGGCGCTTCCTGTGGAGCAATTATGCGGATATCTTCCTCCTGGTCCCCTTTGGCCGCTACATATGGAACACCAGTGTGATCACGCTCCTGGATGTTGCCGGCAAGATTCTGTCCTGTTCCCTGGTCGCCTTCTCCTTTGCCCGCCTGCGCTGGCGGGGCCGGGAAGTGGTCTTTCTCATCATGCTGGCCACGATGATGCTGCCGCCCCAGGTCACCATGATCCCCCAGTTTGTGGTGTTCAAGAACCTGGATCTCATTGACACCATCGTGCCCCTGGTGTTGCCCAACTGGCTGGGTGGTCCTTTCCTGACCTTCCTGCTCCGCCAGTTTTTCATGACCATACCGCTGGATCTGGACGACGCCGCCCGCATTGATGGCACCTCCATCTTTGGCATCTACTGGCGCATTGTGCTGCCTCTGTCCAAACCGGCCCTGGCAGCCGTGGCCATCTTCATGTTCAACGGCTCCTGGAACGATTTCTTCGGTCCCCTGATCTACCTGCATTCCCGCGAGAAGTACACCATTGCCCTGGGCCTGCGTTCCTTCCAGGACCAGAATTACACGGAATGGCATCTGCTCATGGCAGCCTCCCTGGTAGCCATGCTGCCGGTGCTGCTGATTTTTTTCTTTGCCCAGAAATATTTCATTCAGGGCATCGTGTTCACAGGAGTCAAGGGATGAGTCACAGCCTGGCTCGCTTGAAAATCGACCTGGACCGTCGGCACGGGATCATAGATCCCAATATCTATGGACAGTTCATGTGCCGGCGTCCCGGCTGTTCGGACGGGGGCCTGTATGATCCAGCTGCGCCGGATGCGGATCACTTTGGCATTCGCCGAGAAGTCGAAACCCTGATTCGGGATCTGGCACCGCCCATCGTGCGGTGGCCCGGTGGTTGTACGGGCACAGACTACCACTGGCAGGATGGCGTGGGTCCGGTCACGACCCGTCCCCGGACCATTGATCTCCATTTCGGCTGGCCCTCCGACCACGGCTTCGGGACCGATGAATTTGTGGCCTGGTGTCGGCGTATTGGGGCTGAACCGCATCTTAACCTGGCCATGGGTACAGGCAATCTGGCAGAAGCTGCGGCCTGGCTGGAATACTGCAATGGCACCCATGCCACTCGCTACGCGGAAATGCGCCGTGCCCATGGGCACGATGCCCCCCACAATGTGCGCTATTGGCAACTGGGCAACGAAATGTACGGGGACTGGGAAATCGGCTATACCGATGCCCGGTCCTATGGCCTTGAAGCAAGGGAATGGGCCAAGGTTCTTCGCCGCCTGGATCCTTCCATTGCCCTTATTGCTGTGGGTGGGAATCCGGCGACGACACCGGAATGGGCATGGGAGGTGGTGCCCGAGGTTTTCCCCTATACGGATTTCATCTCCCTGCACGACTATTGGCAGGCCAGTAACGAGCAGGATGCCTGGACTGCGATCATGGCGGGACCGCACCGTACCGAACGGGCCATTCAGGATGTGGCCACTGTCATCGCATTGCAGCGCCGCCGTACCGCATCCCGCCGGCAAGTAAAAGTCGCTGTCACCGAATGGAACTGTAGTCCAGGCGAGGGCATGATGAAGCATCATCCCGAATATTTGCCCTTCGGTCCCACCTACTCCCTGCGGGATGCCCTGGCGGTGGCAACCTTTCTGCATGTCATGCAGCGTAACTGCCGCCTTGTGTCCCTGGCCAACGTCGCCCAAACTCTCAACGTGGTGGGTCTGATTATGGTTACGCCCGCGGGAGTATGGACCGAACCTGTCTACTGGCCTTTATGGATGTTGCGCCACCACAGCGGTTCCGTCGCCCTGGATACCTGGACCGAATGCGACACCTTTGACGCCCCGGAGGATCATGGGTTTGATCTGCCCCTGCTGGATGCCGCGGTCACCCTGGATCCGGCAGCGGGTAGCCTGTACGTATCTTTGGTAAATCGTTCGCCGACCCAAGAGATGGAAGTACGATTGTCTCTGGCATCCGGGGTTGTGACGCCTACGGGTCGTCAGATCCTGCTCCATCATGCTGACCCCCGGGCCATGAATGGCCCGGACCAGCCCTCGAATGTCAGTCCGCAGTCCCAGGATGTAGTACTGAATCCCCGTGATGTGCGCCTCGAATGTCCCGCCCATTCCCACATGGTGCTATGTTTGCAGCTGACACCATGACGCGCACGGTCCATAGGCTCGAATGACGGTGTATTTGACCTTCTACCGACAGGCGATGGCGGTAACCGGACGAATCACAGTCGTTGCCGATCAGGACGGCAAGAACCAAACTGTGGGTCAAAGCGGTTCTGTGCCTTCGGCCAGGATTGACAGATAGCGTTCATATACATAGAGGCGGTTCCGCTTCTTGCCAGTGATTTCGCGGGCGATCCCGAGACCTTCCAGTTGCCTTATGGCTGCATATACCGCGGGTGGGGAAAGATGTGTCTGCTGGCAAAGGGTGGGAACAGACTGGATGGGACGCAAGAGAAGGGCCTGATGCACGCGAACGGCGGAGGCTGATCGCCCGCCCATAGCCTCGATGTAGCCCCGGTCCTCAACGAAAGTTTCCGTTAAACGTTCAAAAGTGTCGCAGGCATCTTTGGCGGTCTCCCGCACGCCCCGGAGAAAGAAGACAAGCCATTGCTCCCAGTCACCATCCTTGCGCACCTGATCCAGCAACGCATAGTAAGTCATCCGATTCTGTTTCAGGAACAGACTGAGATAAAGAAGGGGTGCTTGGAGGATGCCTGTGTTCGTGAGCAACAGGGTGATTAGCAACCGGCCCATACGCCCATTGCCATCCAGAAAGGGGTGGATGGTTTCGAATTGGACATGTGCCAAGCCAGCCCGGACAAGCATCGGTATGCCATCATTCTCAGCATGCAGGAATTTTTCCAAGGCCCCCATACATTCGGCCAACTCGGTGTGAGGGGGTGGCACGAATTTGGCATTGCCCGGTCGTGTACCACCAATCCAGTTCTGCGATTGGCGAAATTCGCCGGGATTCTTGTCTTCTCCTCGCCCATGAGCCAGTAGAAGAGCATGCATTTCGCGGAGAAGCCTATTGCAAAGGGGAAATCCCTCCTAAATGCGCCGCAAACCATGCTCCAAAGCCTGAATGTAACAGGACACTTCTGTTACGTCATCCAGTGATGCGCCAGGTACCTGGTCTATTTCAAACAGAAGCAGATCGGAAAGGGATGACTGGGTTCCTTCGATTTGGGAAGACAGCACAGCTTCTTTGCGTACACAGAAATAA
>CAXXOQ010000098.1:0-4126 GCA_963664185.2 Caldilineaceae bacterium
CACAGTGCAGGTAGATGCCGTATTTCCGGGAGTCACGGAACATGGCCTCCCACTGCTCCGAAGTGCCTTCACCCTGCACACTGTCCTGATGGTTCGATGTCCCGGCGCCGGGCACAAACACCTTGTTTGCTTCTTCGAACACCAGCTGCAAGTCGGCGTCCAAGGTCTCGCCGCGCGCAATGCGTTCCTCCACGCAGTCCGTGTAAATTTGCCATCCGGCCCACCCCAAGAGAAAGCTTTTGGTCACGGAATCCATCTGGGCGCCGCCTTCCAGAACCGTGATGCCACCATCGGCCGGAACAATGTTGCAGATGTCGGGGACTTCATCGCCTTTCCGGTACAGGGTGGCGGCGCGGCCCTGCACCATGGTTTCCAAACGGGACGAGATGCCTTCCAGGTATCCCTTGACGTGTGGATCCTGAATGCCGTCCACGCGTTGCCGAACCCCGAACAGCAGGTCGGCCACATCCACATCCCGACTGCGCAGGCGTCCCAGAATTTGCCGTTCGGAGAATGTCAACTCCAACAGGGGCGTACCCACATCCTGGCCACAGGCGGACGCTTCCTCGTCATCAACCACGCACCACCACTTGTCGTTGACGTAGGGCTTCAAATCCTGTTCCGTCTTGGCACTCGGGTCTCCGAACAAGCCTCCGGGACCACCATCATGGGTTTCCCCCTGCACCAGCACCAGGGGATCATCCACCAAAACTCCGGCCCGAATGTAAAGCCCGTACAAAATTGTGCGCATTTCCGGGAGCTGACGGCTGGCCCCCATGCCAGACACGGATGCGAAAATCTCGCAGAATTTTCGCCAGTGGACTTCAGGGTCAATCCTGCGACTCACCTGCAGGGGGTTCCACCGCAACGGCGAGGTGCCGCCTGTCAACATCAAGATGTTGACGCGGCCTTCGAGGCCTGGAGCGAAGATCATCTTCCTCCAACCGGCCCCGAAATCAAAGACAATGGACCGCATGGACCATTTCAGGGTGGTCTCGTAAACCAACCGCTCCATTGCCACGGTTTTGCCGTAGCCGGTATCCCCTGCAATGAGGGTGTGGAAATGCCGCTTGCGCTCCAGGTACACGGGCAAGTTGGTCAGGCTGCCGTCCTCGGCACTGAAGAAGTGCCCCAGCAACACGTCCCCGCTCATGCCGGGGTAAAGGGCCGTTGTGGGCGGTTTTTGCTGGACGGTCGTGGTTCGCCCGTCCTCGAACACGTTGGGGGCAAAGTACGAGGCCGCCTGGTGTGAGGCCATAATGGTGGAGTAAAGCGGATGGAAACCGGTCCCGGATGGTTCAATCCGGGGGTCCATCAACTCCACGGATGGCATGCACGCCTGCGCCAGCGCACGTTGCCTCAAAGCTTCTTTCTCGCCCCGCGAGTTGACATGCAGGCCCAAGACCGGGAACGGCATGGCCGGACCGTGGAACGATTGGTGAATGGCCACAATGGCGGCTTCCAAACTTTCCTTGTCCGTCAGCAACCGGGCCGTGACGATGAATCCGCCTTCCTGTGTCATGGAAGTCCAGATATGTTGCACACCCCGGTAAATTTCGGTCATTCGCATGGCCGTGTCATCTTCGGTTTGCCAGTTGCGCCCAATGTTGATGCCGGGGGACAAGCCAGTGCTCATGTTGGCCCCCATGTTGCGGTTGATGCCGGCATTGCGTCCTGTGTTTTGGCTGAGGCCCGTGCTGGCTCCCTTGCCCCAGGACTCGCCAATGGAGCTGCCCCCGCTCAAGCCTTGGCTGGCCCCGGTTGAACGGGTCAGGGATTCGCCCATGGAACGGGACATGCCCATGTTGCGTCCCTGGTTCCAGCCTTGGTTGGCCCCTTCGTTGACACCCCTGTTCCAGCCTTGGTTGGCCCCCTCGTTGACACTTCGGTTCCAGCCTTGGTTGGTTCCGTAATTCTCACTGTAGTTCACTCCGGCATTGCCTCCGGAGTTCCAACCTTCATTGCGGCTTTCGCCCCAGCTCTCACCGTAAGATCCACCCGTGGAGGTGCCCCATCCCCCGGTAATGCCCGACGATTCGCTGGTGTTCTGCCCCCAGCTTTCCCCGGCGGACACGCCGCTGTTGATATTCCAGCCGTCGCTGTACCCGGTTTGGCTGCCGTACCCCCAGCCCCAACTGTTTCCGCCATTGACGGTGGGCCCGAAATCCACCGTGGGGATAAACTGCAGACCGAAACTCCCACCCAGGGACCGGCCGCTGTTGTGGTTCATGTTGTATCCGCCACTTTCGCCGTAGTTTTCGCCCCAACCGGCTGTAGAGCCACTGTTCCACCCGTTGTTTTCACCGAAGGACCAGTTGTCGCTCCAACCGCGGTTTTCATTCTCGCCCCAGTTGTCACCGGCGTTGATCCCAATGTTTTCGGAGTAGCCGCCGGACAACCCGTAGGACGTGCCCTTGGACACACCTTCGCTCCAACCTTGGGATGTGCCAGTCGAGATGCCTTCGCTCCAACCCTGGGATGTCCCAAGGGACACACCTTCGCTCCAACCTTGGGATACGCCTGCGGACACACCCTCGGACACGCCCAGGTTTTCGGACAGGCCTTCGTTGACGGCATAGCTGGTCCCTTCATTCCAGCCCAGGTTCCACCCGTTGTTTTCGCCGGTGTTCCAGCCGGTGTTCCAACTGTCGCCGACATTCTGGCCTTCCCCCACGGAACTCCCGAAGCTTTCGCCGCCTCCCATGGACATCCCCGTCACCATGGGAATGCCGACGCTCATGCCGAAACTCACGCCACCTTTTTGGCGCGAGGCGTAATCGGCACTCTCCCGGGCCACATTGATCATGCCTTCCGCCAGAATGGACTTCCGCACCACCGACGATGTCACCAGGAATATGAAGTTGCGCTTCATATGCCCCAGGGCGCGCAACATGAATTCACCCTGTTGGGAAGCGATTTCATCGTCGGAGTGCCCCAGACCGCCATCGGGGGCTTTCCCCATGCCCTTTTTCGCCTTGCGGGGGTCAGGGTATCCCAATAGGGTTGTCACCTCTGTCAGGCTGGTCAGACTGTCCAGAATGTTGCGTGCCAGCCCCAGTGACAAATTCGTGAAACGCGAGTAGGGGTAGGCCGCATGCATGTTGTTCTTGATGATGGACCCACTCTGGGTCGCCACCAATTTGGCGGTTTCAGGATCCCATGCCTCACCTGCGGTACCATAAACCTGCACCACCCCCACCGGTTGGGGTGTGTAAATGCCTGCGGCTATGTAGATCAGGTCCACACCGACATTGTGGAGGCCGGTCATCAACGCGTGCTGCTTGCCCAGCAGATCGGGGTTCTCACGCTCTTCCAGGGGCAGGTGCACCAACTCCAGGAACTTCACATAGCGGTAGAACGACACCTCCTGCCACAGGTCGGGGTTTTCGGTATCCGACACATCATCCCAACGCGCCAGCCGATAGGAGATGCCGTAGGTTTCATCCGAGCCCTGCACGTCCAACTCGGCTTCAAAAATCACAATGTCGTCATTGCCCCGCACGCCCGTGATGCGCGGCAAGGTCAGGCCCTCCGCAAAAGGATCGGGTTGGGTGGCGGGTCCAGTGCTTCTGATTTTCGGGGTGAACACGAGCGTATGCCGTTGATTTTTGGATGCACATTCATCCCCACAGCATACGCACACAAAATACACGCGCGCAAGTTGAAAAATCTACCAACTTTCACCGGGCATCGAACCTTCCTGTTTATCACTGGAGGGACTCTCCCAACGCAACCCCCAATCGGGCAAAGGCATTCCCACATCATCCTCGTCGATGTCCGCCAGGTCTCGCAGGAACTCCACACTGACATCGGCATCCACATGCAGGGCTTCGTAGACATCCCCGGCCACGCCGCCCACCAGTGCGTACATCAGGTTTTCCATGATGTGGTCCGGCAAGTCGCGGAAGGACAAGACATCCATCACCGGCGTCACCCCCAGGTTGCGCCACCCGTTGTGATCAAAGACCTCTCCGAACTCCATCATCGCCTTTTGCAAAACCTGAGCATCATAGACATCGAGAAGGGAGCCCAACTCCAAACGGGCCGCATACTGCTCCTCACTTCCCGGCAGCAACTGGTAGGCCGCACACAACCCCAGGGACCACCCGTGCACCAGGGACAGACA
>CAXXOQ010000099.1:0-5463 GCA_963664185.2 Caldilineaceae bacterium
GGCCGCCAGGACGGCAGGGTCCAAAGGCGTGCTTGCGTGCGAGTCGAGATAAATGGGAGGACCAGACATGGCAATCCTGTTACAGCCGAGACAGACGCCAACAACCTGCAACCCCGTGCCGATCCCCGACTCCATCGGACGGCAGGGGACGGTGCTGCAGACCCAAATCCAAGATCGCGGAGCGGGCGAGCAGCGTTCCAAGCAACGCCCCGTCGTCTTGCGGCAACGTGACAAGCGAGGAATCGATCCATCAACAGAAGGCGCGGACTGCACAGACCTGTCAGGCGCCGTCCTCGACACCGCCCAAAGGAGCCCTCAAGTGAATGGCGATTTCGACCAACCTCAACTGCCTGTTGGAGCAACGGCGGCCTCTTGGCGGGAACCGCCAAGCTGTCGTGTCCTGTCATGACCTTGAACAGTGTGCTTCCATCACCAGCAACAACCGCAAGCAAGACGAGCGACAAGGAGCAGCACCGGCAACACCCTCACTGCCTTTCCTTCGCACCATCTTAGCGTCTCGGCAGACCGCGTTGTTCTCTGGTCCTGTCATGCAGAGGTACGAAGTGAAACCACGTTCCAGGGTGTCGTCCGCGAACACAGCATCAGCCCACGCATGGGTTGAGATGCCCCCCGATCCAGCTGCGTACAGTGGTCACGCAGATACACCCAAGGCAGATAGGCTACACCGTTCACTGCCCGGCGGGGAACCTGACAGCCCCTGCTTCTGTTCTCTCCAACCGAGTGTTGGCATCAGTACAATCCACCGAACTCCGAACCTGTCCTGATACAATCGGCTTCGGCGTGCTCTGCACACGTGCTGCCGGGCGGAACTGGGGGAGAATGCGGCGTTGTCTGTTGCGACCAAGCCAAGGTTTTCGGGACATGAGACCTTTCCCATGCGCTACGGCTGGCTCAAGAAGTCCTATGATGCCGTACGGGCAGGCGAAGGGAAAGCAGGCGGAACACAGACGGTCTTCAGCGCGGACGATGCCATCGCGACGCTGGGCGTGGGCAGAAACATGGTCCGTTCCATGCGGCACTGGAGCCTGGCAGCAGGCGTCCTGGAGTCTCCGAAAAGGCCCTTCCGGTACCGTGAACACCACGTGGTTGGGCCGGTCCCTACTCGACGACCAGGGCTGGGATCCCTATCAGGAAGTGCCCGGATCCTTGTGGATTGCCCATTGGCAGTTCGCCTCCACACCCGAAACAACGTTTACCTGGTACTGGATGTTCAACCACTGGCCGAGGCCCACTTTCACCAAGGATGAAGCCGGCGAACACATTCGCCGGTACTGCGCGTCCATAGGCCAGAAACCACCGGCTCAGACCACGTTGCGGCGCGATGTTGAATGCTTCATCCAAACGTACGCGCCCGCGAGCAGCAGCGGCACCCGGGAGGACGACCTGGCCTGTCCCCTTGCCGAGTTGGCACTCATCAGTGGAACGGGTCCCCCGCGGCGAATGCCGAATGATTCGAGGGCCCAAGCCAACCCTTTCCGTCCATGTCCTGGCCTACGCCCTCGTCCAGTTCTGGGTACGGCATCATGCCAACGAACGCACCATGTCGTTCGAAGCACTCATGCATGAACCCGGTTCACCCGGCCGGGTGTTCGGCTTGGACGAAGAATCCCTCATGGATCTTGTTGCCGGAATAGACGACTGCTGCGACGGAAAGCTGGCTTGGTCGGAAACAGCCGGGTTGCGCCAGCTCATTGCACACACGGATCCGGCAGCCATTGACCCTCTGTCCCTGTTGGCGGCCGAGTTCAAGGCACACCAAAGTGTCATGGTCGCGGCATGACCAACAAGAAGGGGATTCGTGTCAGCCAGCGTTTCCAACGGGCCATCCGTGTGGATACGGATCTGGGCGACCCCCGCGGCCCTGCACGGGTTTGTGTGCCCGCCTTCCTTTGCCCACGCCCTCAACCTGATGGTGCGGCACATGCAGGAGTCCGGCCAGGGCGCGTTCACATGGACCGGACCCTACGGCAGTGGGAAATCAAGCCTGGCGGTTGTCCTGGGTGCCCTTCTGGGTGGCAAAGGTGCGGCTCGCAACAAAGCGGTCGCCCTGACGGGGGAATCCGGCAAGATGACCGTCCGGACTCTTCGCCCGGGTGCTGAAGGCTACCGATTCCTGGGCGTGGTGGGCCGCAGGCAGAGCTGTACTTCCCTCATCACGGAGGCGCTGGTGCGAGAAAACCTGATCGACCAGCCCCTCTTTTCCTCCACGGTAGGGAATGCAACGCTGCTGGATGCATTGCGACAGACAGCAGACAACCCCGACTACGCCGGTCTGGTGATCGTGATCGATGAACTGGGCCAGGTCTTGGAGGCCGCGGCTCAGGATCACGGCGATCTCCATATTCTGCAGGAACTGGCAGAAGTCGCGTCCAGAAGCCGTGGTCGGTTGACCGTGATCGGCATTCTCCATCAAGCATTCGCCGAGTACACGAGCCGACTGGCCCAGCAGACACGCAGCGAGTGGCAGAAGATCCAAGGCCGGTTTGTGGATCTTCCCATTGCGCCCCAGAGCCCATGAACAACTGGTGCTGCTGAGTGAAGCCATCGGTTCCGATCCACCGGATGGTTTCGAGTCCCAGGCCGAGGAACTGGCAGGCATCATCGAACCGGGAAGCCGGGAACAAAGCCGCGATGTGACGCGCACCTTGGTCAATTGCTGGCCGCTCAATCCGGTTGCGGCCTGTCTTCTTGGCCCATGGTCACGGCGGCGCTTTGGACAGAACCAGCGCAGCATCTTCAGTTTCCTCAACTCGGCCGAGTCACTGGGGTTCCAGGATTTCCTCAAGCAGGATCAACCTTTGGAAACCTATCGGCCGGCTTTGTTCTGGGACTATCTGCGCATCAACTTGGAACCTGCCATTCTTGCTTCGCCCGATGGTCACCGCTGGGCCACTGCCGTAGACGCACTTCAAAGATGCGAACAAAAGATTGAGGGGGGGGGGGGGCAAAACACATCTATTTATAGCTAAAACTGTTGCCGTAATCGATCAGTTCCGTGAGCAGCTGGGATTCCGCGCCACCCCGGACATCACATCATCCGGCTGTCTGCCCCGCCCCCAATCACAAAACATCTGGAGACCGTGCTGCAGGACTTGCAGGACTGGTCCATCATCGTATATCGGCGCCACCTTGACGCCTATGCCATTTTCGCCGGCAGCGACTTCGACATTGAGGCCGCCATCAGGGACGAAAGATCGCGGTTGCGCGCGGCGGATCTTGAATCCTGTCTGGACCGGGTGGGCCTGAGGCCCATCACGGCCAACCGCCACTACCTTGAGACTGGCGCCTTGCGCTGGCTGGACGTGGATGTCGCACCCTTGGACCATGCGGCAGCCAGGGCGGCGGCCTACCGACAAGCAGACGGTGCCCTGGGCCTGTTGCTGTTGGTTCTACCCTCAGACAACCTTTCCGATGCGAATGGCTCCCTGCACCTGCAGGAGCTCTGCCGAAACCATGACGGCTTGATCGCAGTGGCCGTTGCCGCCAACGGGCCGGTGCTGCTGGATCTGGTTGAAGAGACCGCAGCTCTGTTGCGGATTAGGGACAGCCATGCGGAACTGCGTGGTGACGCAGTCGCCCGCAAGGAAGTGGACGCACGGCTGGAAACAGCCCGTTTGCAGGCCGCGGGCGCCACTCACAAGGAATTGCTCAGTGCCGTATGGGTACGGTCCGACCGGAACTTCAGGCTGCCCGGCATGGCAGCCATGCACCGCTTTGCTTCGGATCTGGCAGACGAGATGTATGCCCAATCGCCCAAGATACGGAACGAACTCCTAAATCGCACCCGTCCTTCCGGCAGTGCAGCTGCCGCACGTCGGCAGTTGATGCACGCCATGACACTGGGACGCGGCCAGCCGCATCTCGGAATCGAGGGTTTTCCGGCCGAGGGCGGACTATGCCAAAGCCTGTTGGAGGCATCTTGCCTCTATCGGACCGACCCGGCCGTCAGCAACCTCCCCGGGTTCCTGGAACCAATGCCAACGCAGGATCCTTGTCGCTTGGCTCCCCTATGGCGGGCTGCAGACGAGCTGACAGACATGTTGGGGCAGCCTGTATCCCTTGCGGAAGTCTATTCCCTGTGGGAAGCATCGCCCTACGGGGTGAATCACGGTTTGCTGCCGGTGTTGGCCTTGGCCTACGTGCTGTCCCGCCTGGACCGGCTGGCGGTGTACCTCGACGATGTGATTCAACCGGAACTGGACGACTTTCTTGTGGATCGTCTGCTACAGGACGCCGGTGCCGTGCAGATACGGCAGATGGAGTTCACGGACATGCGCGTCCAGGTGCTAACGGGCATCAACGACATTGTGTCCAAACATGACGACGCCCAGTCAGCCAGTCTGGATTCCCTGATGGTTGCCCGCCGTCTGGTGGCACTCGTGATGTCCTTGCCGCCTTGGACATTGCGCACAGCTCGAGTAAGCCCCAACGCGCAGCACCTGCGCTCGATGATACGAACGGCATACGACCCCAACCGGCTGCTCTTCGACGATCTGCCGCGGTTCGTTTCGTCCTCCGGGTTTGATCCGGATTCCATGGATGCAGACAGTGTAGTCGCCTTGATTCGGGACGGTATGCAGGAACTGACAGGGGCCTACGGAAAGATGCTGTCCGACATGCGAAGGCTCTTACTGGAAGAACTCGACGCGGGGGAGGATCTGAGCCGGCTCAACCAGAGGGCACGCACCATCAAGGATTTGACGGGCGATCTGGAACTCGACGCGTTTGCGGTCAGACTTGAGGCCTTTGTCGGAAGCGACACAGACATGGAAGGGCTCGTTAGCCTGGCCGTCAGCAAGCCGCCGCGGGATTGGGTGGATCGGGATCTGGATGCAGCCCGTATTCGATTGGCCTCTCTGGCCCAGCAGTTCAACCGCGCCGAGGCCTTTGCCCGGGTGAAGGGACGCCTTGATCGGCGCCATGCCATTGCCTTCGTGGCCGGCATGGCAGGCACTCCGCACACCCTGTCCCATGAATTCAACATCAGCACCGAGGAAGCACGGACAGCCAGGCAGGTGGCAGGGCAGCTTGAAGGTGTGCTGCAGGAAGCCGGAGTAGGCAGCGACATTGCACTGGCAGCCTTGGTGCAGGTTGGCACTGCGCTGCTGAACACCACAGAGCCCAAGGATGTCCTGTTCACCTCGGTTCAACCGGAGAGCTAAGTCCCATGCAGACTGAACGCCACGTACTGGGGTTGTCCGGAGGACGCGACAGCGCAGCACTCGCCGTGTACATGCGCCAGCACCACCCGGATCTCGACATTGAGTTCTTCTTTACCGACACCGGCAAGGAACTGCCCGAGGTCTACGAGTACCTGGGACGGTTGGAAGGGTTCCTGGGACGCCCTATTGTGCGACTGAATCCCGACCGCGACTTCGACTTCTGGCTGCGTCAGTACAACAACTTCCTGCCTTCTCCCCAAACTCGCTGGTGCACGCGGCA
>CAXXOQ010000100.1:0-22413 GCA_963664185.2 Caldilineaceae bacterium
TGAGTGAACTTACGGCCCGGGTCAAGGCGGTTCTCCGGCGCAGCTCGGACCAGTCAGAGCGCAGTGCCGTCAGTCCGTCCGGTGATATCGTCATCGATCGCGACCGGCACCGGGTCACGGTCCAGGGCGAGGAGATCAATCTGACCCGGACCGAGTTTGAATTGCTGGCGGCACTCGTGGAATCCCGGGGGCGCGTATTGTCCCGTGCCTATCTGATGGAACGCATGTTTGGCGATGTCTATGAAGTCACGGCCGGCTTCGAAAGAACTGTAGATGTCCATGTCAAGAACCTGCGTGCCAAAATCGATCCTGCACCTTCGGGCGCAAGCTATATTTCGACCGTGTATGGTGTTGGGTATCAGTTGCAGGCAAGACGAGAGTGAAAGGCTATCCCCATGTCCTTGCATGGCAAGTTGAGCCTGGTCTTTGTTTCCATTGTGATCACGGGCATTTTGCTGGCCGCCGCGCTGGGCATGTGGAATACCCATGAACTGCGGGATTTTCGCCGCTTCGAGAAGGAGCATCTGCCCAGGATAGCGAAGGAACTGGCCCAATTCTATGAAGATAACGATGGCACCTGGACACAAGGAGACTACGACCCGCCGCTGCCGGTATACGCCCAGCTCTTTGATCAGGATCGCCGACCTGTCCGTGAACTGGGCCGACGGGAACGGGCCCGGCTTCTGGAAAGCTGGCAGGTGTATACCATACCGGAGAAGGTGATACTTTCCCAGGGGGAGGTCGTAGGCTACCTGCGGGTGGTGAAGGTACCACCGGCCCTGGATCGCCCTGCCCGACTATTCGCCGAGCAGTCGCCCTTGGCCATTCTGGGATTCGGCGTTATTCTGCTGACCGCGGGGGCATCCGGGGTCTTCATGAGCAAGCGCATTACCCGACCCCTGCAGGAATTGACAAACGCCACGCACGCGGTGGCATCCGGTGATCTGGCGCATCGGGTGCCCGAACGGGCACAGGACGAGATCGGCACGCTGGCCCGGGCCTTCAACAGCATGAGTTCCCAGCTGCAGGACTCACAGCAGCAGAAACGGCAAATGACGCAGGACATCATTCATGATTTGGCCCAGCCGATTGTCGTGATCCGGGGCTTGTCCGAAGCCATGCGGGACCGGGTACTGGATCGCTCGGATGAAAATCTGGAAATCATTTTGCAGGAAGCCGGGCGGCTGGAGGCTCTGGCCCGCAGCCTGCATCTGCTGGAGGTGGCGGATGCCAGCCGGATTCAGCTGGACCGGGAACGGATTGCCCCGACCGTGTTGATCCAGCGCTTTGTGAAAATATATGGGGAAGCGGCGCGGCAAGCCGGACTGGACCTGGCAAGTCATGTACCGGATGCTCTGCCTGATGTGGATGTGGATGTGGAACGCGCCATTCAGGCCCTGGGCAATCTGGTGCACAATGCCTTCCGGTATGCGCCGGCCGGCAGCACCGTGACCATCATGGCCGAAGCCGATTCAAATCACGTGCGGATTTCGGTGGTGGATGAGGGCCCCGGTGTACCGCCACCGGAACTGGGGCGGATATTCGATCGCTTCTATCGGACAGACAAGGCTCGCAGTCAGCCCCAGAGTGGTTCCGGGATTGGCTTGGCGATTGTCCAGTCCCTGATGAAAGCCCATGGGGGATCCGCCTGGGCCGAAAACGTGGAACCTCATGGCCTCAAGGTAGTGCTGGCGTTGCCCGTGGTCGATCCTGACTTGGCGTCCCACCAGGAGGCTGGAACAAATTAGTCCTACAGTTGCAGTTTGACAATTGTCTTTGATGGTTGTTGTGCCGTGGCGCACTTGAAGTCTGGAATCGGGCCTGAATGCCAAGAAATCAGGAATGATTTCCCATGACGCATGTCTTTGCTACCGCGCTTTTTGTTCCGAATCCTGAATTACAACTGTAGTATTAGGGGTGCCTGCTGCTTTGGCACGTCCCGCCCTGCGTCCAGTTGCTCCAATTGCGCTTTGGGAGGTGAATATGCCTGGCTTCCCTGTTGTTGTCTCTTGACACCAAAACTGCCAAGCACCATTATCGCCGGACTCCCGACTGGGTTTTTTCCCGTACCAAGACCTCCTGTTTTTTGGGAAGGCAAGAAAAGTATCCTTTGTTAGTGGCGGAAAAGCCAATGGATGCAGGCTGACAAAGCCACGGAACTGCGGCCATGGACGGGAGAGCCGGAACAGACATCACGCCACGATATACCAACCCTTCGCACATGTGCGGGCCCCCTGCTTGCGAGATTGACAGCGAGCAAAGCCCTGCGTACAATCCGGTTGACAGCCGGAAGCAAGGAAAACTGAGGTCAAGATGCGTACAACATTCGTGCTGGTGTGGATAGTCTGCCTGCTCATCCTCAGTGGCGAAGGCCATCGGGTACATTCCCAGCCAATGTCGGCCAATAACCCTGAAGATACCCAAAGCATCCAGTGTCCAGCCCATCTCAGAGCCCAGCCCGAACCGTCCAATACCCCCGTCTTTACCTCAGGGGTAGCCAGACCCCTTTTTTCGTCGCCCTTCTACTTGGTAACCGATCCGGATGCCCTGGCAACACGCTTTGGCAATCGCATTCTGGTACGGGATGACATCCTCACCGCCATTCAAGAGAAGGAACATGTTCAGAAGACGCAAGGTACATTTTATTACCTGGGGTTTCGGCATAACTTTGAAAACTACTATTTTGAAACCACGAATCAGTCCTATCCCAGGGTTGCCCGGTTCCGGGTAGGTCTGGGACATAACGGCACGTACAAACCGGAGGAGGCCGACTTTTCCCATTTCCGGATCCGGGTGCGGGATAGCAATGGTGATGATGTGCTGGGTTTTGCGGCTGCCACGGGCGATGAGCCACTGTACGATGAAGGCATGATGTTTGCCTTGGGCTGGACCGATCCCTACTACTTCCAACGCAACCTGAGCACCCGGGATTTCATGATGGGAGGGGTGGATGCACAGATCGGAGCCAACCGTCCATTTTCTACCATCCGCCGGTCGAATCGCCATGCCGAGGGTCCTTTGCCCGCAGTGCACCAAAGTCAAGATGCAGTTTGGGATGAATACTTTGAACCTAAACCCAATGAAAGTCCAGGCATGGACGGGTTTTATGTCCGACGAGGGACCCCGCTCTTGCTCAAGAACCTGAAGGAATTGGCGGGCTCACAATATGAAGCCGAAATGGTGAATCTTGGGTTGACCTATACCAACCTGACGGAAACGGCATGGCTCAACAAGAAAGGGCAGGATCCGGAACCGGGACGGCGGTTATTTGCGTTGCCTCCGGACCAGGTGTACGACTTTACGCCAGAGGTGTTTGCGCGGGAAGAGATCCTGACGCTGGAAGCCTGGGCCGAAAACGACCAGGATCAGGCCATTAGCCCGGTAAGTTCCCTGACGTTGGGTACGCAAGTCCGGTTCCAGGCGGAAGTAGGCGTGTTGGCCAACAACCGGTTCGATTATCCCAATGCCCAGAGCAGTTTCGGCCTCATAGGGTACAACTTTTTCTACACGTGGACAGATAGCAACGCGGATCCGGTCCAGGAAGTGATCAAGGCGTACGGACCCAATGTGAGCACCAATCTGGATTTTGGCGGCATGGTGTTGGACATGGTGATTCTGGAAGAAAATCAATAGCTGTTGCCCATGGTTTTCCCGGCAAGCTGCGTACATGATGCCGCGCAGCCGGAATTGCACCATATAGCCGGATACAAGGCCGAATAACCGGAGGCTTGTCCAGTTCGGATTCGTGTGGCTGGAAACCGTGAGTGGATGATGGGTACAATTTACGGCAGATAGTCTGCCCTGCTGCCGCGGCATGCATGTCCGTGACGTGCTGGCATGGTATCGGTCAAACTTGGGCTTGCTACACATGAGCCAAGGATCGAGACTGATATGTCCTTCAACATTCGTTCTTCCACACACGACTTTATGCGTATACGCAGAGACCGTCTGCTGTATGTTGACAAGACCCATCGGGTGCGGGCATTTCTGGAATGGGACGATGCCCTGCTCATCACCCGTCCCCGCCGTTTTGGCAAGAGTCTGTTGCTGTCCACCATCAAGGCCATGTACAGCGGCACCAAATCACTCTTTGGCCCTCATGATTCAGGTCAGGAAGAACTGGCCGTTTACCGGGACCCTACCTGGATCTGGCACAAGCATGTCGTGCTGGCATTGGATATGAGTACCTTGACCGCGGATGCCGCGGGTATCAACACCGAATTGATCGCCCGGGTCAACATTCTGGCCCAGGATTGGGGTGTGTCCAAGGGCAATCTGGCTGACTCCAGTCCGGCTGCCGCACTCACCAGCCTGATCCATATTCTGTATCACAATCATCCTGGTTCCGACCAGGCCGGCCTGGTGATATTGGTGGATGAGTACGATGCACCAATTCTGAATCATCTGCATGCGCCGCAGGCGTCTCTGATCCGAGCCCAGCTGGCCGGCTTTTACGGCGTGTTCAAGGCAGAATCTGACAAGATCAAGAAACTGGTGCTGACCGGCATTACCCGTTTCGTGCGAGACGGGCTGTGGTCCACCCTGAATCATGTCATGGATGTAACCCAGGACCCGCAGTTTCACGATTTGGTGGGCTTCACGGATCATGAGCTGGAACACCTGTGGTCTCAGGTTATGGGAAGGACGGCAACACCCCTCCCGCGTGGCCGTGGCATATGGCCCGCCCTATCCCTGGAGGCCTGGCGGGAATGGTACGATGGGTACAGATTTGCGGAGGATGCTGACAATTCGATCTACAACCCCTTTGCCATCATGCGGAGTCTGCATGTAGGCTACCTGCGGGACTTCTGGGCGCAATCGGGGCACTTGGGAACGGTAGAAAGATTATTGCAGGAACCTTGGAATATCACCGCGAGCTCTATCCCGTTGACGCTCTATGTTACACGTCCCAGCCCGGTTTGGGACTACGAGCTGGACATGAATCTGCTGGATGCCCTGGCACCCAGTGAATCCCCCGCGCATGTATTACGCCAATGGAATACCAGACAGTTAACGATTCTGTTGCACCAGACCGGCTACTTGACCCTCACGCCTGATGGTATGCTCGTCACACCCAATCGGGAAATTGCCATCCATCTGGCCACCGTCATGCTGAAACCACGGTTTCAGCATGACTTGAGACGAACCACGCGTTACGTGAACGCCATGAATGAAGCACTTACGACACTGCGTTTTCCTGATCTGATTCGGACTTTCAACCGCCTCTTGCACCTGTTCCCCCACCAGTGCTTTCGTGACGCGGGCGAAGCCCCCTACAATTTGCTCTTTGACATGTCGGTCATGATGTTTCATGTGCCGCTGTATCATGAAATGGAGAAATCAGGATTGCAAGGCGATTCCGATACGGTTTTGGCTTGGAACGATATCGCTTTGGTCGTGGAATTCAAGCAAGGCCGAGATTCCTCGGCACAGCGTGGGCAGAACCAGATCAGGCGCCAGCAATATCTGCGCAGTCTGAACATGCACTGCCGCATGTACCTGGGACTGTCGTTATATATGGAAGACAGACAGGTGAAACGCTGGAGTTGCGAAGGCTATACGATTGATGGGACGCCCCTGCACCGCTCGCTCCAGCATGACAGCGAATGGCCTACCGATCCCGACATGATTTATGCGCGATGGGGCCTTGATACCACTGAAGGGAAAGACTGTGCCGCACAAGACCGGGACTATGATCCGGGACGGTAATGAAGAGCAGAAACGTTGCGCCTTCCAACATGTGTACAACACAATACACCGTGACATCCCAAACGTTTGGCCAAGGCGTTCCGATTGCCGTTGCAGGCTCCCATTAAACCTGTCTGACTGTTGTGATCCGTAGGCCCCCCGCAGAGGCTGCAGGGGGCGCATTGGAAACCTTGCCTTGGGACATCGGCAGCAAAAGCCGCCGCAGTTCAGCGCCGAGAGTGACGGAAACGGAAGCCGTCGCCGTGATGCTTGAAACCGCCCGTTCGCCCGGTCCCGATGCTATCGGCCTCGTCCTGGGTGATAGTGCCGGCGGCTACCGCATCGGCCAGGATCTGATCTATGATGCTCTGCACGGCTTCCTTCAGGGTGTGGTATTCCACCTCGTGTTCTGCCAGCAGATCTTGTAGGGTGCCATTTGCCTGGGCGTCCCTGAGGTCCGAGACCGCAATGTCCAAAGTGGCGGCGGCGGTATCGAGCAAGGCATCGCGGTCCAGCACATCCGGGAGACGCTGGCGCAAATCAGAATCCATATGGCGATGGCGGCTGTACTGGCGTGCAAAACGCCATCGATCCAGTTGCCAGGTGGCGAAGACATCGGCCTCATCCTGGGTGATGGTGCCGGCGGCCACAGCATCGGCAAGTAACTGATCCATGGTGCTCTGCAGGGCATTCTGCAAAGCCTGGTTATCCACTTCATGACTGGTGAGCAGATCGCGCAGCGTTCCCTCTTTCCTGGCGGTTTCCAGGTCCGCGGCAGGTATGCCCAAGGCAGAGGCCGTGTCTTCCAGAAGGGCATCACGATTCAGGATGTCCTTGAACTGCTGGATCCGTTCGGGTGTGAACTGTTCTGGCCAATGCCTTGGCGCCCGGACACCGTGGCCGCGGTGTATAAGCATGGAGAGCCGATGGTTATTGCCGCCGACCAGATTTCCCACGGCAAACACGGCTCCCACACTGGCCAGCATGAGGCCTGCAATGGCAACGAGTATGATGACAAATCGGGTTGAGTTCCGGGCTTTCATGGGTATTCCTCCGTGTTCCCTGTATTCCGGTGTGGCGCGTCCTTTCGCGGACATCCTGAATGTAGCGAAGGAATATGAATGAATTGTGAAGGAAGAATAAAGGGATTCTGTTGCCGTCTGGGCCGCTGGGGCTCTCCGTCAAATGCAAGTGCCCCACGGCCTGATTTCAGAAAAGGTGCGATGCCATGGGGACGGCACCGGACAGGGCCTGATCCAGTTTCTGATCCTTGGCGACCCGGTAATGGGGAATGGTCGCGGCCTGGAGTTCGGCCCATACGGGATCCAGATCCACCGTACCATCAAAGGTGTGACTGTCGATCACGATGGCCAGGCTGCGCGTGCCGCGGGAGCGCAATTCACGGAGAGCGTGCACCCAGCGGGGATCCGGATCGGCCGTCACCACGATCAGGGTTTCGCTGCGGCTCAGGTGCATGCCGTCGCCCAGGATGAAGTCGGCCATCGGAATGTTCCCCTCGGCTTCCAGGACCGCCAGGGTTTCCAGAATGCGCAGCAATTGACGTTCCCCGCGGTCCACAGGCAGGGATACCCGGGTCTGACCATAGGCAGCCAAGCCCACAGCCCGGTTGCGCTGGATGAAGTGGCGCAACACGCTGGCCGCCACGGTCACCGCATATTCGGTCGTGCTGGGAGGCAGTTCCACTTCCCTTGGCTTGGGGAAATGCGGCCGGGCGCGGAAGGGAAACGTGTCCCGTGTCTCCGATTGCCGGGGCCAGGGCAGACGAATTTCCGGCTGTTGGTGCAGATCCAGATAGACCCACACGTGGGCGCTGGGATCCAGTTCAAATTCCTTGGTGATCAGGCGTCCGGTCCGTGCGGTGCTGAGCCAGTGGATCCGGTTCTGGCTGTCACCGGGGGCGTATTCCCGCACACTGGAGGCATTGGTCGTAATGATTTGGGTGCGCAGCCGAATGCGTTCATCGCCGGCCAGATCGGAGATCACTGGGGCGAAATGGGGCAGATCTACCGTATAGGGATAGACGATGATGACCTTCTGTGTGGCCAGATGCTGTTCCTGTACAAAAAGGCCCAGGGGATCACTGCTGCGCAGGCGCAACGGTCCCAGCCGGTAGCGGCCCCGCACCAGGCATTGGGTACGGACCTGCCAGCGCCGCCGGCTGCCTCGCATCAGATTGCTGATGATGCGGCTGGAATCGTGGGACGGCAGGGTGGAGAAATCCGTCAACTCCAGCCACAACTTGGGGGTACGGGAATGGTTGGTCACCTCGAACAGTTCATCCACCCGCTGTCCCATTTGGCTGTGGCCCGAGCGTGTGAAACGCCGGATCTCTACCGCACCAATGCTCAGGCGCGACCAGATGTAACTCAGAATCAGGCCGCCTGTACCCAGGTAGGCCAGAGACGAGAAGAAGGAGCGTCCCGTGGCCACGTCGGCATTGAGGGCCAGAACCCAAAGCAGAACGATGACCAGAATCAGGTACAGCAGGCGGCGCTGCATCAGTTCACCCGGCGGCTATCGTGTGGATGTGTCCGCTCCCGGCACGGTGGTGGAACGCAGCACATCCTGGACAATCTGGGTGGAATCCACGCCCTTGATGCGCGCCGAAGGACTGGTAATGAGGCGATGGGCCAGCGCGGGTACCGCCAGATGCTTGACATCGTCGGGAATGACATAGTCGCGGCTTTCCAGGGCCGCCCAGGCCCGGGCCAGCTTGAACAGCGCCAGGCTGCCTCGGGGACTGGCACCCAAATACAAATCCGGATGATCCCGGGTTGCCAGCACCAGGGAAACGATGTATTCCCGCACCGGATCACTGACGTATACCTGTTTGACGTCATGCTGGGCTGTCACCAGTTCGTCCACCTGCACCACCTGCTCCAGGTGTGTGATGGGATGGGCCTCACGCTGCAGTGTCAGGATGTTCATTTCCTGCTGTTTGGCGGGATATCCCAGCTGGATACGCAGCATGAAACGGTCGACCTGGGCCTCGGGCAGGGGAAAGGTGCCTTCATACTCAATGGGATTCTGGGTGGCCAGCACGATGAAGGGGCGCTGCAGAGCGTAGGTATGGGTGTCAACCGTGATTTGCTGTTCTTCCATGGCTTCCAGCAGGGCGGACTGCGTCTTGGGCGTAGCCCGGTTGATTTCGTCTGTGAGCACGATCTGGGCCATGATGGGACCGGGGCGGAACTCGAACTCCAGGGTCTTCTGGTTGAAGATGCTGACCCCGGTGATGTCGCTGGGCAGCATATCCGGCGTAAACTGGACACGATTGAACGTACAGCCAATGCTCCGGGCAATGGCCCGGGCCAGCATGGTCTTGCCCACTCCCGGAACATCTTCGATCATGACGTGGCCTTCGCAGAGCAGGGCCAGCAGGGTCAGCTTGATCTGCTCGTCCTTGCCGATGATGACCTTGCGCACATTGTCCAGAATCCGATCGGTGAAGAGTTTGACCTGTTCCATAAAGTACCCGTAGGGAATGCGAGTGCCGGGAGGGGGTGAAGGCGGCATACTCCGGAGAATATACCGGTTCCGGCCCTACCCTATCAAAAAATCTGCTGGAATTCTGTATAGGGGGGTGCCCAAAGGCACCTCGGTTCCCTCACCGGAACTGTCCCCTTGTTCGGTGGGGCAAGGGACGCCGGAAGGGAGAACCGGAACAGACCGGTTCTTCTTTGGAGCTATCCCTTGCGGATCTTACAATGAATCCATAACGACATGCCCGAGGCATCGCGGGGGACAGACGATGGCATTGCATCTGTATAACACATTGGGGCGCACCCTGGAGCCCTTTGAGCCACTGGAGGAAGGCAAGGTGCGCATGTATGTATGTGGTCCCACCGTCTACGCGGATGCCCATATTGGACATGCCATGAGCGCGATTGTGTTTGACGTGATTCGGCGCTACCTGGAATACCAGGCCTATGCGGTCACATATGTCACCAATTTCACGGATGTGGATGACAAGATCATCGTGCGGGCCCAGGAAACCGATCAGGACCCCTTTGAACTGGCGGAATTCTATACCCAGCGCTATCTGGACCACCTGCAGGACCTCAATGTCAAGGCCGCCGATGAATACACCCGCGTTACGACCGAGATTCCCAATATCCTGGCGGACATCCAGGAACTGGGGGAAAGCGGCTATGCCTATCCCCTGAATGGCAGCGTGTACTTTCGGGTGCAACGGGACGAGGATTATGGCAAACTGAGCCGCCGCTCGCTGCAGGAAGCCCGGACCGGAACCCGGGTGGAGGAAGGCGATACCAAGGAAGACGCCGCGGATTTCGCCTTGTGGAAGAAAGCCAAGCCGGGTGAACCCTACTGGGACAGTCCCTGGGGACCGGGACGTCCCGGCTGGCACATCGAGTGCACTTCCATGTGCCGGCATCATCTGGGGGATTCGATCGACATTCATGGCGGGGGCAACGATCTGATTTTCCCTCATCACGAGAACGAAATCGCCCAGAGCGAGAGCCTGACCGGCCAGCCCTTTGCCAAGTATTGGGTGCACAACGGCATGATGCAGCTGGCAGGCTCCAAAATGAGCAAGTCGCTGGGCAACCTGATCACCATCCAGGATTTTCTGGCACGCTACGAAGCCAATGCCCTGCGGATGATAGTGTTGCAAGGGCACTACCGTAAACCCGTGCAGTACTCTGACGAGATTGTGGAGGGGGCCCGGCGCGGGCTGGCACGCATCCAGCAAGGTCTGCGGCCCGCCACAGGCACCCAAACCACGGGGGAGGCCGCCGAGCGGCTGCGCCAGGCGACAGAGCAGGCCCGGCAGGCGTTCCAGGCCCACATGGACGACGATTTCAATACCAGTGCTGCCATTGCCGCGGTCTTTGAACTGGTACGCGCTGTCAACTCGGCACGCACCCAGGAGGTGGGAGGTCTGTTCTTTGCCGCAGCCCAGGATACCGTCCAGGAACTGATGGATGTGCTGGGTTTCACCCTGACAGCGCCCGAACCGACGGGCGCCGAGGTGGGTGATCTGGCCATACAGCTGATTGACCTTCTGATCGAAACCCGATCCAGTCTGCGGACAGCCCGGGAATATGCGCTGGCTGACCGGCTGCGGGAGCGGTTGCTGGAATTGGGCGTGGCCCTGGAGGATGGTCCAGACGGCACGACGTGGCGACACGTACGGGATACATGAAGGACCTGCTGTTTGGTGCACACGCGGTACGGGAAGCGCTCAGGGCACGGAAACGCCGTTTCGGCTGCTTGTGGACGCGCCAGACGGCGAAAGGGCGGACATCCCACGCTGGCCTGTGCGATCTGGCCCGGACACAGGGGGTGACGGTCCGCCAGACACCCCAGGGCGTTTTCCGTGATCTGGACAAGGCAGGTTCCCACCATCAGGGCGTAGCTCTGGAGGCGGGACCGTTGCCGTTGGCTTCCCTGGACCAGATGTGGGCGCTTTGTGAACAGCAGGCGGAGTTGCCGCTGCTGCTCATTCTGGATCATGTACAGGACCCCCACAACATGGGCGCCATTATCCGGTCCGCGGAAGTCTGTGGCGTGCATGGCGTGATAACCCCCAGAAGACGCGCCTGTCCCTTGTCTCCTGCCGTCAGCCAGGCCAGTGCCGGCGCCTTGGAACATATGCTGGTGGCACAGGTAACAAACCTGTCCCGGACCATGGGCGAACTGCAGGCGCGCGGGGTCTGGATTGCCGGCCTGGAAGCCGATGGCAAGCAGGTGCAGGATATCGCCGCCCTGGATCTGGACCGGGCCCTGGCCCTGGTCGTGGGACATGAAGGTTCCGGGCTGTCACGTCGCGTCCGGGAACAGTGCGATTTTCTGATGCGGTTGGCCATGCAGGGGCAAATTGCCAGCTTCAATGCTTCCAACGCGGCGGCGATTGCCCTGTACTTGGCCCGGCAAGACCGCAGGCCGGTGGCAGCCAGGAACGACACGCTTGGCCGAGCCCACAATACTTGAATGAGCGCCAGACAGATGGTTGCAAGACGAGACTGACAGCCGGTGGTGGTTTGCGGATGGAGGGTCCTGGCCCTTCGCTGCAGGCCATCGTGACCGACACCCCTATGGTACAGTCATGGCCAGCGAGGCCCACCGCCGCATGAGGGAACCGATGGCACATGCGTAGCCCCGGGCAGTTCCAACCAGGAACCTGCGTGCAAGGGGCAATCAGGTGGCGGTCCTGTGACCGGACGGCAGATGCAAGTGGCCTGAAACGGAAACTCCGCCATCCCGGCGAAGCGGTATAATGGTAGGCTGGAACTTCACACAACCCGGGATCAAGCCTTGAGCCCTGTCACGCCCGATCCCTTCTTTCAACCGGTATCGGGACTGGATATTCCCCGTTTTGCCGGCGTTGCGACTTTCATGCGCCTGCCTTTGGTGACGCCTGCACATCCGCGGTTCCCGGACGTGGATATCGGATTGGTGGGCGTGCCCTGGGATGGTGGCACCACCAACCGCCCGGGGGCCCGGCATGGGCCGCGGCAGGTACGGGATGCCTCCGCCATGGTCCGGGCAGTGCATCCGATCACCCGCCATTCTCCCTACACGGCGTACCGTTGCGGCGATCTGGGGGACGTGTCGCCCAATCCGGCCGACCTGGATGACACGCTGCACCGCATTACCCGTTACTACCGGGAGTTGCGTGCCCGGAACATCCGGTCTTTGACCGCCGGTGGGGATCATCTGATTTCCCTTCCGATCTTGCGGGGTTTGGTGCAGGAGCCCGTGGGCATGATTCACTTCGATTCCCACACGGATCTGTTTGCCGATTACTTTGGAGGATTTCGGTTCACGCATGGTACCCCTTTCCGGCGGGCGCTGGAGGAAGGATTGCTGGACCCGCACCGGGTGGTGCAGATCGGCATCCGCGGTTCGCTTTATGATGGGGAAGACATAGAGTATGCCCTGGCCCAGGGTGTACGTATCATCACCATAGAGGAGTTCAAGGCGAGAGGTGCGGCAGCGGTGATGCAGGAAGCGCGGGCGCGTGTGGGATCACAGCCCATCTATGTGAGTTTTGACATTGACTTCGTGGACCCTGCCTTTGCTCCGGGAACAGGCACCCCGGAGATTGGCGGCCCTACCACCTTTGAGGCCCAGCAGGCGGTGCGCGGACTGGCGGGTACCCATATCATTGGCGCCGACATGGTGGAAGTGTCTCCGCCCTTTGATGCGGCGGGCGGTACGGCCTATGTCGGTGCCACCATGATGTTTGAGCTCTTGTGTATGATGACAGTGCCGGACGAAGCGGTACCCAGGATTACGGACCAGACATATACCTAAGACGTGGGGAGCGTCTTGTGTCCCGGTTGGACCAATATCATTGTGAACCTGTTGCCTGTCACGCGGCAGCAACGGGCCGGGCAACGGCGGAATACCTGCCTCTCAGGGGACCACGCCGCATGTCTGTTGCCGGTACCATCAAGCCCTTGCCCGTGGTGCCAGGATTCGGAATCCATAGCCGGGTTCGCCAGGAAGCAGGTTGCATCCGGATAACCGGAACTGCCTTGGACCTGTGAATCGGTTCCGGTGGACAGCGGGGAACTGTGCCCCTGAATGCCGTTTCTCCACCCCTCATGCCCGGTGCCGGATTGGCCGTAGCCTATGTGCCAGACGGGGTTGCCCGTAGCATACGCTGGACCTGAGCCGCGTGTCGTTGTGCCCACAGGAAGGCAGGAATCTGCTATCCGGCTTTCATGACTGTCGTCCCAGGAGCCATGGGGCCTCAAATCCTGCCCTGCCTTCGCGCAAGTCAGGCAGACAGCGACGCAGATGATTCCGGACTTTCCGGTATGCCTGCTCATTCCAGCCCATGTGCCGGGCCACGGTGCGGGCCTGTGTTCCTGTGCCGGCGATGAAAAGTCCCCGATCCGCCTCAAAGTACTGCATGGCGAACCGGCTTGCGCCCGTGGCCAACAGGTCGGCAGTGAACCGGTCCAGGTTTTCTATGGGCAGCAGCGGGGTCAGGGTAATAGCTGTCGGAATCCCTGCGGCAGCTACCGCTGTGATCGCATCCAGCCGGGCTGGTACCGGCGGACAGGCCGGTTCAAAGGCCGTGCGCACGGCCTCGGAATCGGTAGTGACGGTCATGTTGACACAGACACGCGGGAAAGCTGCAAGCAGCTCCAGATCCCGAGTGACCAACGGACTGCGGGTTTGCACCACCAGGTCCATACCGCGCTCTGCCATCAGGGGAAGCAAGTCTCTGACCAGTTGCAATTCTTGTTCCAGCGGCTGATACGGATCGGTCACACTGCTCATGTACACTGATTTGCCCCGCAGATCGGTGCGCATACGCGCCAGTCTGGATACGGCATTGCTTTTGATCTGCACCCATTCGCCCCAGGTATCACGCAGGGTCCGGGACCGTGGGAAGAAGGCCGCATAACAATAGGAGCATCCAAAGACGCAGCCACGGTACGGATTCAGGGTGTAGTCGAAACTGTCAATGAAACCGGACGCCCGCGTCAGAATCGAAGAGGCTTCGTGATGGGACAGGATGGTGTGGCGTGGCCGGGCCAACGCCTGCTCTATGCGCTGTGACAGTGATGATCCCGGGTCATGCATGCAGACACCCCCCTTGCGGACAGAGCGCTTAGCGCTTGAAATCGGTAATGGTAATCCCCTTGATGAAGGCGTGCTGGGAGAGGAAAAACAGAATGAGACAGGGAGAAATGATGGTCAGGGCTGCGGCCATGTAGAGGTGCCAGGGCGTAGTGCGCACGTAGGCGACGGTGAAGTTGGCCAGGTACATCGTGAGCGTGAAATTCTTGGGCTTTGACAGAATGATCAGCGGTCCCAGAAAGTCATTCCAGAAGTACACGAAGGCCAGTACCCCAATGGCGGCCAGGGCAGGCTTGGACAGCGGCAGAATCAGGCGGACAAAGATAATCCAGTGCGTGGCCCCGTCAATGCGGGCAGATTCATCCAGCTCCCGTGGAATGGTCAGGAAAAACTGGCGCAACAGGAAGATGTTCCATGCGGACCCGAACCAGTACGGCACCATCAGCGGCAGAAACGTATCCAGCCACTCCAGGTAGCGCCAAAGAATGAATTGCGGCACCATCAGCACAGTGAAGGGCACCATCAGTGTGCTGATGACACCCAGAAACATGGTGCGCTTGCCGGGGAATTCCATACGGGCAAAGGGATAGGCAATCAGGGCACTGGAAAAGACGGCGGCGAGCACACCGTTGACGGAAATCAGCGTCGTGTTCCAGGCATAGCGCATGACCGGTATGTCCTTGGTCACCCCGGTGCGTTCGCTGGTCCAGGCTTCCACGTAGTTCTGAAACCGGATCGGATTGGGATACCAGTCCGGCGGGATCTGAAAGATCCGGGAACTTTCCTTGAGGGACGTATTCAGCATCCAGTAGAAAGGCAGCAGGAACAGCAAGGCCAGCAGGACGAGGGCGACATAGACATACAATTGCTGGATCAGACCCCGCTGAAACCGGTTGCCCAGGAGCCGTATGCGCAGACGGGAAGGGGCGGAAACACTCATGTTGGAGGGGGCTTGGGCTGCTAGCGGGTCTGGCCTTCGTAGTAGACCCAGCGGTTGGCCAACCCGAATTGCCCCATCGTAAGGACAAATATGATGAGGAACATGATCCAGGCCATGGCCGATGCATAGCCCATTTTCAGGAAGTGGAATGCATTCTGGTACAGATGAAGGCCCAGGAACAGGGTCGCGTTGTCCGGGCCGCCTCCCGTCATGACATAGGGCTCGGCAAAGGTCTGAATCTGCGAAATGATGCCCATAACCACATTGAAGAAAATGACGGGCGAAATCAGCGGCAGCGTGATGTGATAGAACTTGGACCATTCCCCGGCGTGATCCAGGTCCGCCGCTTCATACAGATCCTGGGGCAACCCTTGCAGGGCTGCCATGTAGATCACCATGGGGACACCCACGTTCCAGAGACTCTTGACAATCAGGGATCCCAATACCAGTTCCTTGTCCCAGAGCCAGTTGCGACCTTCCAGGCCGACGGCCTGAAACAGGTTGTTGATAATGCCCAATTCGCCGTGGTACATCCAGAACCAGAGCACCGAGCCGGCTACGCCGCTTACCACGGCCGGCAGGTAAAAGACGGTACGCCAGATGCCCAGGCCGCGAATGGGCTGGTTCAGCAACAGGGCCAGGGAAAGGGACAAGACCTGCGACAGCAGCACGGAGTAGAAGGAAAACCGGAACGTGATGCCCAGTGACTTTCGGAACAGGTCATCCACCGAGAACATGCTGACGTAGTTGTCCAAACCCAGGAACTGGGGCGGCGCGATGACTTTCCACTTGAAGAAACTCAGGACGAAAGGACGCGACGATGGGGCCCCCTACAAACAGGATGAAGCCCACAATCCAGGGCAGTACGAACAGATAGGCCGTAATGGCCTCCTGGATACGGGGATGTCGGGCCGGGCGGGCCGGGACCGATGCAGTCACAGTACGGGAAAAGCGCAGGGGAAATGACAAGGATGTGTTGACTTGCAACACATCCTTGTCGGGATTTAGGCGAAGGGCGTTACCGATCCGAAATTACGGTAGTGACCCGATCGGCGACATCCGGCAGAATGTCGGCGGCCTGGGCGTCACCCGCGTAAATCTTTTCCAGCGCATCGCCAATCAGTTTCAGGGCTTCGCCCTCGTTGGCCGGTCCGGGCAGAATGCGCCCATATTCCAGCGACTCCGGAATTACGTGCCAATCCACGTCAAAGTCCACTTCGGCCACCCAGGGGAAGGGTTCAATTTCGTTGGAAGAGCGACGGCTGCCCGGGAAATTCGCATTGGAGCAGTAGTTGTAAATGCCCTGTGTGCTACAGTTGTGATTGATCCAGGTCCAGGCCAGTTCCTTATGGTCGGAAGAGTTGGAAATGGCGTTGAAGGCCCCGTGGGCAATGGTGGCCTGCTGGGTGGACATGGGTTCCGGCGCGATGTTGAATTGGAAACCGGCATCGACCAGGCCGCCGGTGATCCAGGTTCCATGCGCTGCATGCCAATCTTGCCGCCGTCAGCAGTTCTGCCGCCGCCCCCGCACCGCCGATGCCAACAATCTGGGAAGGTGAAGGCATGACATTGCCGTCCAGCAGCAAAATCCGCCCAGTACTGCAAGGCCTCTACCGCGGCCGGTTCGCCAATGGTGCAGGACAAATAGTCATCGCTGTAGTAGGTGCCGCCGTTCTGCCAGACCTGCTTGACGCTGAACATGTGCCAACCTACGGGAATGGTCTCGGAGCCCCAGATCTTGTTGTCGGGATCGCTGATGCCCCGGGCCTTTTCCTCAAAGTCACTCCACGTAAAGCTGGCGGGATCCGGATAGGCGACGCCGGCGGCATCGAACAGATCCTTGTTGTAAAAGGTCATGTGCGTGGCCACCGCATCGGATATACCATAGCGTTTGCCGTCTTCCACCGGATAATTCCACCAGTTGGCATAGAAATCATCAGGATTGAAGTCGGCCTGGCTGTCAACGTAGGGCTGTACATCAATGAACTGGTTGTTGCGGCCCAGATCCAGGACCATGGCTTCCCAACTGCGCACCACGTCGGGCAGGTTGCCCGCGGCCGCCATCGCCGGAATCTTGGCGTGGAATTCCCCAATGACCTCGATTTCCACCGTCAGGTCGGGATTGGCTTCGTGGAACGAATCCAGCGTGGCCTGCACACCGCCCGCGGGATCATGACGCCCGTACCGCAAGGTAACGGGTTCAGCCATGGCCGTATCACTGGGGGCTGTTTCCGGGATGGCACAGGCCGCCAGGAGACCCGTCATGGAAGTGACGCCAGCCAAGGCCAGGAAACGCCTGCGGGTGAAGGTAAAGGGACGAGACATGATTATCGTTTCTCCAATATAGTGGATACAGCAAACTTCCCGATGGCGGGAATTGGACCATTATATAGCGACTGTACCGGTTTGATGATTTTTGGTCTGGGACCACAATTGTACGTTTGCACGCGAACTGGTGCCGGGGCAATGCGCATCCCGTACCGGAACGACAGCGATCCAGGAACCCGGATCCGAATGTGTGTCTGGTACCGGGATCCAGGGCCGTACAGCCATCAGGCCCTGCGGTATGGACATGGCATGCGTATGCAGACAGGGACCTCGGGCAGAAGACGAGAGCACGCATGATGGTCACGCCGGGAAGGTATGGCATGATTCAGCAGGGAGCCGTCCATCTCCGGGGGCAACCTGGTTGGGTAGCGGCAGGTCGGCAGCACGGATCCTGGCCCTGGCCGCAGGCCCCGGGGAAAGGTTGCCCTGTTCTGCTGTGCTCGCGGGGCAGCCCACGGCTTGTGTGGCAGCCGCGGAGACAAAACGGAAAGGATGATGGGTATGGAGACAATTCGCCTGGCTATCGTGGGATGCGGTGGCATGGGCAATCGGCACCTGCGTGGTCTCGCCGAACTGCAGAGCAAGGGCCTGTCCCGGTTTGAACTGGTGGGGGCCTGCGATCCGGTGGCTGACAACGCGAATCTGCTGGCGGATGAGGCGGAACATCGTTTGGGGGCCCGCCCCCAGGTGGTACCGGACCTGGCTGCCCTGGAAGCCCTGGACGTGGAAGCTGTGGATATTACGACCACGCCCCGGTACCACCATGGTCTGGCGGCAGAAGCCTTGGGCCGGGGATGGCACGTCATGTGCGAAAAGCCGGTCGGCCTCACGGTCCAATGCTGCGATGTCATACGCCGGGCCCATGCCGGTACAGGCCTGGTGCTGAGCGTCGCTGAAAACTACCGGCGTGACCCCATGAACCGCCTGGCCAAGGCCGTTCTGGATGCGGGTGTTATCGGGAACCCGCGGCTCATGCTGCACAACATGCTGGGGGGCGCCGATCTGATGACCATCTCGGTGTGGCGCCATATGAAGGATCAGAGCGGCGTCCTGCTGGATGTGGGCGTGCACTTTACCGATATTCTGGAGTATTACCTGGGGCCTGCCGTGACGGCGTTCGGCCAGATTCGGTTGCATGAGCCGGTGCGCCGCAATCCGGCCGCAGGCAAGGATGATGACATGACCTCCAATCCGGCGGGAATATACGGCCGCTGGCAGAAAGTCATGCCGCCGACCTTTGAACCCACGGCGGAAGATGCTTCCTACGGTACGATCACCTTCCAGAATGGCGCCGTGGCCCAATTCGTGGAAGATCATGCCGCCCATGGCCAGGGCATGTTTCAGCGCCTGCTGTTCGGGAGCCGGGGCTCCATGGTGCTGCCGAATGACCGCAGCGGCCAGCCCGTAACCGTACATCTGGACGATGGCACTACCCTGGAGGGTGATGATGTTCTGGATCTGGTACCGGACTTCGCCCTGGAAGAAGCCACCGCTGCGCTGTTCGGCGGTGCCCGGCTGGGTTCCTATGCCTTGCCCTTTACCGCGATCGACCCCAAAATCATCGCGATCGAATATGCGGAACTGGGCCGGGCCATCCTTGATGCCGCACCGGTAGAAGTAGACATAAATCAGGGCATGCGGTCCGTGGCCCTGGTGTATGCGCTGATGGAATCAAGCACGGTGGGGCGTGCGGTGACCCTGGACGAAGTTATGCAGGGCGAAATCGATGCCTATCAGCGCGAAATCAACGAGGGCTTGTAACGGCCTGATTGCGCGGTCCTGTCTTATTCGCACCATCAAGCAAGTGAAATGCCATGACATCACTCCAAGCACCTGTGATTTCCCGTTCCGCCGAGTTGCTGCAACGGTCCGATGAACTGCTGGTTCGCGGCTGTCAGGGGCACAAGCGCAGCCATGACATGATCGCCCGGGGATACCCGGTATTCACCCGCCATGCCCGGGGCCCCCGTTTCTGGGATGCCGACGGGAATGCCTACCTGGACTATCTGCTGGCGTATGGGCCCATTCTGCTGGGGCACGACGATGCGGCGGTCAATGCAGCGATCACGGAACAGATCCAGAACGGTACCATATACACGACCGCCTGGGAACGGGAGATCGCGGTGGCGGAAAAGCTTCTTGCCCTCATTCCCTCGGCGGAGATGCTGGGATTTCTGATTGGAGGCAGTGCCGCCACGACGGGCGCCATCCGGCTGGCCCGGGCCTTTACCGGCAAGGACTACATCATCCGCAGCGGCTATCATGGCTGGCACGACTGGGCGATGGCAGGACGGATCGGCGTTCCGGCACAGGTCAGCCAGTTTACGCTGGAAGCGCCCTATGCCGATCTGGATGCCCTGGACGACTTGTTTCAGCAGCATCCCGGCCAGGTGGCCTGTGTCATCATGGAGACTACCCGCGAGGATGGTCCCCCGGCAGGTTTTCTGGAAGGGGTGTGTGGAGATCGCCCACCGGCATGAAGCCCTGTGCATCTTTGATGAAATCAAGGTGGGCTTCCGGGTGGCATTTGGCGGTGCCGGCCATCATTACGGGGTGACGCCTGATCTGTCCACGTTTGGCAAGGCCTGCTGCAATGGATATCCGGGCAGCTTCGTGGCGGGCCGCAAGGAAATCCTGAATTCGCCGCAGTGCCAGGATGCCTGGCTGGCCGCCACGTTTCATTGCGATGCGCTCAGCCTTACGGCCATGGATATCGTGGTGGATGAAATGCAGCGCCGTGACGGCATTGCCTACCAGTGGAAGATAGGCAACCGCCTGATGGAAGGGCTGAATGCGGTAACCCGGGAACATGAGATTGGGTACAGATTGACAGGCCTGGGGCCGATGCCGACACCGGTTACCGATGACGAGGATCAGGAGCGGGTCGCGGCGTGGCTGCGGCGGGGATGTCTCGCCCGGGGTGCCTATATTCCGCCAGGACATCCTCTCTTCCTTTCGTTGGCCCATACCGAGGAAGACATTGAGGAGACTATCCAGATTGTGTCCGATGCCGCACAGGATGTGTCTGGATAACGTGGGTGACCCTGGCCGGAGAGCGGATCCCCAGGATTGAAGCCTATCCCCACGATCAATAGGGCTCCAGTTGCCGGATCTTGGGCTTTACGCTTTGGCAGAGGCCGTTGCCTGTGCCTTGCCGTGATCCTGCAAGGGCCATGATCAGAATCATGGCCCTGTATGAACCGGACCCCAAAGGCTTGACGATCCGTCCTGCGGATTCAACCGGTACGGGAGCAGTGGGCGCGCTCCCAAACGTTGCCCCATCACCAGTCCAGCGCGCCCGGACCCTGCTGGCGCTGGCGCATCCGAAGAGTTTGGTCCAGGTGTCGGGGGAAGTGGGTGTGAGCGCAAAGAGCGTCATCGTCTGGGGGGCTGGCGGACCGTCCCCGGAGCGGGTGTCCGCCGACCTACATCCCGGCCGACCAGGACGCCTTGTGGCAGAAGCTGCAGGATCCCCGTCCGACGGGCACGCGCAATGGAGTCTGAGCCTGATAGCCCGGGAGACTGGCATCTCCAAGGCCCAGTGGCAGCGCTGGTGGGCGGCCGCAAAGGTGCAGCCCCCCGCACGCGCACCTTCAAGCGGTCCAACGCCCCGCACTTCGAAGAGAAAGTGCGGGGCGTCGTGAGTCTCTACGAAAAAAGACTCCCGTCTGAAGTCGTCTTGTCCTTCAATGAAAAACCCCAAATCCAAGTCTGGGAACGCGCCCAGCGGGGCCTGCCCATGACCACTGGACGGGGCGCGACGCACACCCATGACGATATCCGCTTACCGCATCGGACATTGAGGTCCTCCAGGACGGGAGCCGCTGCGGTGCGGGAACTTCCCTGTCACGCGGGGAGTGACCGTCATGGCCCTGGCTCGCTATCCCGACCTCTCCGGGTCCGCCCAGCATCTGGGCAGGCTACCTCCGCCTGGGGGGAACGGGACGCCTCCCAGGCAACACCCCACAGACCTTTGGGGAATGGGCAGGTCGCAGCGGAGGCCACGCTGGTCGCAGGTTGCCCCCACCTGCCGGATCATGCCCAGGGGTATCGGATCCAGGCGCCAAGGGGCTGCCGGCAACCTCGGGTTGCGCCAGTCGCTTGATGGTGGACTCCGCTGCCCGCCCGGGCGGGCAGCGGAGCAGGGAGACAAGCCACCGGCGCCGGTGCCGTGTGCTCCCTGGATGCGGTTCCGGCTCCCGGCCTCCGGGCAAGGTGGCGGGTGGGAACACGACGGTGCCCCAGGGCGGCGGGGCTCTGGGGTATAATACGGTGGGAGGAATGGTGTGATGGGCCAGTTGCACGACGGACGGTACCGGAAGCTGCATCAGCAGCGTGCGGTCATGCTGGAATGGGCCCGGTACGTCAGCCAGGCGCTGGGCCTGGGGGAAGTGGATCCGGACTCCCTGGATGTCCATACCACGGCCTATACGTCGGATAGTATCCAGACCCGGCTGGCCGACATGGCCTGGCTCTTTCGGACGGAGCGTGCGGTCCGGCTGCTGCTGCTGTCGGAATACCAGTCGACGCGGGATCCGGTCCTGCGTTTGCGTCAGCTGCACTATGCGCTGGGGCAGTTGCTGGCGGGCTATGAAGCCGGCCGGTTTCGGGTGCGGGAGGGGTTGCCGACGCCGGTGCTGCTGTCGCTGTATACGGGGAGCGAGCCCCACGAGCCGAAGTCGGTAACGGCGTTGCTGGGGGCTTCGCCGCACCCCCTGGTACAGCTGGAGGTACCGACCTTCCATTTTGACATGCTGCACATGGCGGCGGCGCGGATTCCGGACCGGGCTCTGCTGCACATCCTCTTTGGGGTGGAGCGGGAACTGGAACCCGCGGTGTTGGTGTCGCTGGTGGAGGATTTTGTGGCGCGGTCG